>NZ_JBIUWN010000034.1:0-57264 GCF_044743485.1 Pseudomonas sp. NPDC087614
CACGAAGACCAGGTCATGGTTCAGGCGTTCAGCCACGACGTGATCATCCCGCGTGACCCACAATCCGGTCAGCCAACCGGTCAGCGCGTTCACAAGCCAGTTGTGATCACCAAGGTCTACGACAAGGCTTCGCCTCTGCTGCAAGCCGCTCTGACTTCGGGCGAGCGCATGAGCGAAATCGTTATCCAGTGGTTCCGTACTTCGGCTCAAGGTACTCAAGAGCACTACTACACCACCAAACTGGAAGACGCGATCATCGTCGCCATCAACAACAAAATGCACAACTGCCAGGATCCAGGCAACTCGCACTTCACCCACCTGGAAGAAGTGCAGTTCACCTACCGCAAAATCACCTGGACCCACGAAGTATCCGGTACTTCGGGTTCCGATGACTGGCGTGCTCCAGTCGTTTAATTACGGCTGATGGTTGTACCGTCTCGGCCGGTTTCGCCGGTCGAGGCACACTCACTACTTAAAGAATTTTTCGCCAATAGCCCACCAACCGGCTGTTGCGCGTCGCAGCATTGCGCGAGGAACATGGGATGTTCTCACCGGCCAACCAGCCTCATTTCAACCTGACCGTCGATGGCGTGGAAACCGATTTCCAGGTCTTGTCGTTTACCGGCCGGGAGGCACTTAACACCCCCTTCGAATTCGAGCTGGAACTGGTCAGCGAAAAGGCTTCGATCAACCTCGAAAGCGTGCTGCACAAACTGGCGTTTCTTCAGTTGTCACCGAGCGGCAGTGGCATTCACGGGCTGGTCTACAGCATCGCCCAGGGCGAGGCGGGCAAGCGCCTGACGCGCTACAAGATCTCCCTGCGCCCGCAACTGGCGTACCTCGCGCACCGGGTCAATCAGCGGATCTTCCAGCAGATGACCGTGCAGCAGATCATCAGCCAGGTGTTGGAAGAACACGGCATCCTCGCCAGCGATTATCACTTCCAGCTCAGCGCGATTTACCCCGAGCGCATCTACTGCGTGCAGTACGACGAATCGGATCTCGATTTCATCCAGCGCCTGTGCGAGGAGGAGGGGATTCACTACCACTTCCAGCACGCCGCCAGCGGCCACAAACTGACCTTCGGTGATGACCAGACGGTGTTCCCGAAACTCGCGCCTGTGGCCTACCAGCAAGACTCCGGGCTGGTCGCGGACAAACCGGTGGTCAAGCGTTTCGGCCTGCGTCTGGCTACGCGCACCAGCCGTACCACACGGCGCGATTACGACTTCGTCAAACCGAAAATCGAGCTGGAAAGCGATGCCAAAAGCAGCGCTCAGCCGGACCTGGAAGATTACGATTACCCGGGCCGTTTCGTGGATCGCGACCGCGGCAAACATTTGGCTAATCGCGCACTGGAACGTCATCGCAGCGACTACCGTCTGGCCGAAGGTAGCAGCGACCAGCCGATTCTGGTCAGCGGACATTTTCTTGCCCTGACCGAACACGCCAACCCGACGTGGAACGACCTGTGGCTGCTCACTGAAATCTTCCACGAAGGCAAGCAGCCGCAAGTGCTGGAAGAGTCGGTGACCAGCGACACCACTGACCTGAAGGACGATTTCCACCAGGGCTACCGCAACCGCTTCAGCGCCATCCCGTGGGACGTGCCGTACCGTCCGCCGCTCGATCACCCGAAACCGAAAGTCCTCGGCACCCAGAGTGCCGTGGTCTGCGGCCCTGAAGGCGAAGAGATCTACTGCGATCAGTACGGCCGGGTGAAGGTGCAATTCTTTTGGGATCGCGAAGGCAAACACGACGACATGACCAGTTGCTGGATGCGTGTCGCGTCGAGCTGGGCAGCGGAAACCTTTGGCTCGATCAACATTCCGCGAGTCGGCATGGAGGTGTTGATCACCTTCCTTGAAGGCGATCCCGATCAGCCGCTGATCACCGGTTGCCTGTACCACGGCGCCAATCTGCCGCCTTACAAACTGCCGGATTTCAAGACTCTGGCCACGGTCAAGAGCAAGGAATACAAGGGCAGCCGCGCCAACGAACTGCGCATCGACGACACCACCAGCGAGATCAGCATCGCGCTGCGCAGTGACCACGGTGCGAGTGCGATCAACCTCGGCTACCTGACACATCCACGCCCAAGCGGCGGCCAGCCGCGTGGCGAAGGGTTCGAATTGCGCACCGACCGCCATGGCGCGGTGCGTGCCGGTGCCGGTTTGCTGATCACCACCGAGCCGCGCCCGAACGAATCCAAGCACCACAAGGATTTACCGGAAACCGCTGAACGCCTCGCCACCGCGAGCGATCAGCAGGACGGTTTTGCCGTGCAAGCCAAAGAGCTGCAAGCACAGGAATCGGGCGATCAGGACGAGGTGGCCAAGGCGCTGCATGCTCAGCATCAAGGCGTGCTCGGCAGCGGCCCGGCGAACATGACGGCCAACGAATTCCCGGAATTCACCGAGCCGCATCTGGTGCTCGCCAGTCCGGCGGGCATCGCCCTGACCACCCCGCGTTCCAGCCACATCGCCACCGGCGAACACCTGGCGCTGAGCAGCACCGGGCACACTAGCCTCTCCATCGGTAAACGCCTGCTGGCCAGCGCCAGTCGCGGCATGCGCCTGTTCGTGCAAAGCATGGGATGGCGCCTGGTAGCCGCGTCCGGTGACATCGACGTGCGGGCGCTCAAGGACAGCATTAATCTGCTGGCCAAACTCAACATCACCGCCAATGCCGACCGCATCACCATTACCGCCAAGACTGAATTGGTGATCCAGGGTGGTGGCAGTGCCACGACTTACAACGCTGGTGGCATTACTCACGCTACCAGCGGCCCGTACACGGCCCATGCGGCGAACTTTGCCTACACCGGTGCGAAAAGTCTGGCCGGGGTATTCCCGGAACCGCCGAAACCGGGCAAGGGCAACCTCGAATTGTTCAACCAATACGCCGGGCGCCAAGGCATCAAGGACGGCGACTACGAAGTCATTGATGCCTTGGGCAAAAGCATCAAGGGCAAGCTCGATGGCAAAGGTTTTGCCAGTGTCGCCGGCGCTGCGCCGGGACCGGCGCGCGTGCTGTTCGGTAAGGATCCGGCGGACACCTGGAGCGATGGCAGCTACATCGGCAAGCCGGAATGGCCGTTGAATCCGCCGGGGGGCGAAGAGGTGCCGAGTCAGGTGCAGGCGATGGTCGCGCAGGTATTGCCAACGAAGAACTGGGACATGCTGGAGAAGGGCAAGGAAATGGCACAAACAGGGATGAGTGCGGTGCAGACCGCGCAGGGCGCAATGCAAACGGCGCAGCAGGTCAAAGGCGCCGTGCAGGGCGGAGTGGCTGGATTGCCGAAACTGGCGAGTGCCGCCATGCCGAGTGCGTCGAGCATCCTCGGCGCCGCGAGCAAGGGCGGCCGATTGCCGACGCTTCCCGCACCAACGCTGCCAAAACCTTCCTTGAAAACCCCGGGCCTGTTGGCGGGTGAGATGCTGTCATGACCACTGAAATTGTAAAACGTGAACCTCAGGTTGCCATCGTTCCACTGAATGCCATCGACATTCAGGATGTTGCCAGCGGTGCGGCAACCTTCGACGCCTGGCTTCAATCCGCCAGTGGCGGTGTGGTCACTCTTGATCGGATCAAGAACGTCGCCGGCGCCTTACCCGTGGTGGGCAACATCATGGCTTTGGTCGATGCGCTGGGTGACATCGTCACCCTGTCGAATGCCCAGAAGCGTGATTTGCTGGCTTGGGCCAGCCTTGGCATCAACCTGATCGGCGTATTGCCTTTACCACCGGCGATGGCAGCGGCGCGCATGACCTTGCGCCCGACACTGTTTCTGGTGCGTCAGGAGATGAAGGCCAGCAGCAAGATGCTGCTCAGTTCATCGGTCATCGAAATCCTGATCGGACACTTGAACGAATCCATCATCGGCACCCTCGACGACTTTGTTGAACAGGCCAAAGGCAAGTTGCCGGGTATTCTGGCGGATGCAGGCAAACTGGGCGAGGACGTTATTAACGAGATCGCCAAAGGCCTCGACTCGGTGGCCAATGGCAAGCTTGATGCCAAAGGGGATGCGCAGGCTGCCAGCCAACAGATCAGCGCAGCCGGCGACCAGTTGCTCAATGACCCACTTGCAGCGATCAGCAATATTTTCGGGGCTGCCTCCAGCGCATATAAAGCCGCAGGTAAAGGCTTGGCCAACAGTGCGGCGGATCATCTGCTGCCTGATGACGTGAAGAAGAAGGTTGCTACCGAGACCGCGAAACTGCGCGCCATGGGCCCGGAACTGCGTACCCAGTTAAGCAAGTTGGACGATGAATCGGTTCAAAACTCTATTGGCTGGTTACTGCTGATTTTGTCCAGTGCGGTCACTCTTTGGCGTAAACGCAATGCTCATGGGCAGAGCGCGGGAGTTAAGCCGGATCAGGTCAGTCAAGCCAAGCATACGGCCTCGGAAGGCGCGTTGGGAGCGACGGGCCGACAGGCTCCGGCGAAAGGCGCACCCAAGCCAGAGAAATGTCCGTGTACCGGCACGCGCTTCAGCATCAATTTTGCTTTGGGTTCAGAAAGCCTCAGCCATACCGATTTCAGCTTGCCCGGCCCATTCCCGATCGAATGGACACGCACTTACAACTCCCGCCTCGACGCCTACGATCAGAGCGAGCTCGGCGCCCGCTGGATAAGCGAGTTCACCACACGTTTCGACTGCGTGGACGATGGCCTGACCTTTTACGGCGCCGACGGCCGTGACCACAGCTATCCGCTGCCCAAAGTCGGTCTGTTTCATTACGATGCCATCGAAAACATCACCCTCGTTCGTGCCAGGGAAGATCAGCTATTGCTGTGCCACGGTTTCGAACGCAAGGAAACCTACGTGCGCCGTGGCCAGCGTTTTGTGCTGAGCAACATTTCCCTGCGCAACGGCGCCGGAATCATGCTGCATTACGAGCATCGCTACGGCGAACACTCGGTGCTCTCCGACCTGATCACCTATCAGGAAAACGACACCAGCAAGGTGCACTTGCACCTCGGCACGATGATCGACGATCACGGCCGGTTTATCGGCCTCTGGCAGATCGTTGACGGCGAACCGTTGCGACAGCTCTGCGCCTACCAGTACGACACCTATGGCGACCTGATTCAGGCGCAGGACGAGAATGGCGCAGTCTGGTCGTATCAGTTTGAGCATCACCTGATCACCCGCTACACCGACCGCACCGGGCGCGGCATGAATCTGGAGTGGGACGGCCAAGGCGCCAAGGCCAAAGCCGTGCGCGAATGGGCCGACGATGGCAGTTTCGACACGCGTCTGGAGTGGGACGAAAACATCCGTCTGACCTACGTCACCGATGCGCTCGGCAACGAGACCTGGCACTACTACGACATCCTTGGCTACACCTACCGCATCCGTTACGCGGATGAGCGTTCGGAATGGTTCTTCCGCGACGAGGCCAAGAACATCGTGCGCCGCGTGAATGCCGATGGCAGCACGGATCGCTACAGCTACGATGAACGCAGCAACCTGCTCGAACACATCCGAGCCGATCACACGGTGATGCATTACGCCTACGACGACCAAGACATGCTGATCAAAATCAGTGATGCCGAGGGTGGTCAGTGGCAACGCGCCTATGACGACCAAGGCAACCTGGTCGAAGCGCTCGATCCGCTGGGCAACAAAACCGAATACGCCTACAACAAATCCGGTCAGCCCACCGCGATCAAGGACGCCAACGGCAACGAAAAGACTTTGGATTACAACGACGCCGGGCAACTGGTCGAGTACGTCGATTGCTCAGGCAAAACCAGTGCTTGGGAATACAACGAACTGGGGCAGATGATCTGCTTCACCGACGCCGCCGGTAACACCACCGAATACGAATACAAGGCTGGCCAACTGGTGCTGATCAAGCACCCGGATAAAACCGAAGAGCGCTTTGAACGCGACGCCGAAGGTCGGTTGTTGACGCATGTCGACGGTCTCGATCGCTGCACCACCTGGAGCTACAGCGCGGCCGGTTTGATCGCCGAACGTGTTGATGCCGCCGAGCAAACCCTGCGCTATCGCTGGGACCGTCTCGGACGGCTAACCGCCCTGGAAAACGAAAACGAACAACGCGCGCACTTCCACTATGACCCGGTCGGACGCCTGCTGGAAGAGAGCGGATTTGACGGGCGCAGCACTCGCTATCAGTACGACCCGATAACTGGTCGCCTCGCCCAATTGATCAATGGCAAACGCATCATCTCGGCGAGTTTTGACCCGATGGGCCGCCTGATCGAGCGTCGCGCCACCTTGGGCGAGCAGTCGCAAAGCGAGACTTTTGCCTACGACGGCAACGGCAATATGGTGCTGGCTGACAACGCCGACAGCCGTCTGCAATGGTTCCACGACCCGGCCGGCAATCTGCTGCGCGAATACCAGCATTACCTCGGGCTGGAAAAGCCCACCGTCGCGATCTGGCAGCACGAGTACGATGTGCTCAATCAACGTGTTGCCACCGTACGCCCGGACGGCCACCGCGTCAGTTGGCTCACTTACGGCAGCGGCCACCTACTGGGCATACGCCTGGATGAACATGAACTGATCGGCTACGAACGCGACGACCTGCACCGCGAAGTTGCCCGTCATCAAGGCAACCACCTGCTGCAAACCCAGAGCTGGGACCCGGCCGGCCGCTTGCAAGAACAACTACTGGGACGCAGCGATGACAAATCCACACTGCTCAAACGTGAGTACAAATACGACACCGCTGGCCAACTGACCGACATCAACGACAGCCGTCGCGGCCCGCTCGCCTATCGCTACGATCCCGTCGGCCGACTGCTCAGCGCCACCACACGTCAAGGCGTGGAAACCTTCGCCTTCGACCCGGCCGGCAACCTGCTGGACGACAAGGCAACGGAAATTCGCCGCCCGCTAGACCTGACCCCACCGCGCAGCAAACTGGTCGACAACTTGCTGCGCGAATACGCCGGCACCCACTACGACTACGACGAACGCGGCAACCAGATCCAGCGCTGGCACAACGGCCAACGCAGTGATCTGCGTTGGGACCTGTTTGATCGGCTGGTGCATTTTGAAGATCCTCGTCTGAGCGTGGATTTCGCTTACGACGCATTGGGACGCCGCCTGCACAAAAACTCCCGCGCGCACTACAAACAGCGGCCTGAAGCCGGTTCCCTCTGGAACAGAAACGAGCACGCCCGCAAACAGCGTGAACTGGGCTGCGGCTTCACCTTGTACGGCTGGGATGGCGACAACATCGCCTGGGAAAGCAGCCCGGCGCAGAGCGATGGCGCACCGGGTCGCACCGTGCATTACGTCTTCGAACCGGGCACTTTCATCCCCGTCGCGCAAGCCGTGCGTCATGCACCGATCAACCTGATGGGCCAACCGGACTACAGCGGTGAGTACAGTATGGATGAGGATCCGCTGTGGAATTACAAGGCAACTGCATTACCGTTTGACGCGCTGGCCTGGTATCAATGCGATCACCTCGGCACCCCGCAAGAGCTGACTGATTCACAAGGCAGCATGGCATGGACCGCGCAATACAAGGCGTGGGGGCAGGTGACGGAACAGCGTTCGGAGTGGGCGCGGCAGCATGGCGTTATGAACCCGATACGGTTCCAGGGGCAGTATCACGATCATGAGACGGGGCTGCATTACAACCGGTATCGGTACTATGATCCGGGGGTTGGGCGGTTTATTAGTCAGGATCCGATTAGCTATGCGGGTGGGCTGAATCTTTATTTTTACGGGGATAACCCCGTCGGGCTCATCGACCCATTAGGTCTAGCAGGCCATAAAGTAGGAGCGAATACGGCAGGACAAGACGTGTTGGCTCGAGGCGTTCACGTTAACGTGAACGGGTCTGGCTTGCCTCCCGCCGGTGGTCACATTGCTCTTAAACCGAACGCTGAAGGAACCCATGTTGTACTCGCACCGGCCGACAAGGCAACGCGAGCGATGCCCAATTCCCAATGGGGTAAGGCATGTGAGTGTGTTCTAAAATACCTCGACAAACCGAGCAACGTGGATCGGCTTACCAAAGCTGCACAGGCCGGAGTCGACGCAAATCCAAATTCTGCACGTGTGCCGGAACTGAAACAGGTCGGTACCATTCTGAGTGGGCACCATGCCGCTGGAACGAACCCGGTAGCGCGTAAATAAGGGAATATATGATTTCTACTGATTTTTATAAGTTGATTGCGCTGTTTTTAGAAGGAGCGGGTAATCTTCAACCAAATATTTTTGGATTGAAGAGTCTCTCTGAGATGGAATTGATAAATGCCGATTTTGAGTTGGTCGGGGATCTGAATGATTTTCATTTTTTCGAGAAAGCATACGATGTTCCTAATTCGCGTAGAAAAATAGAGATTGTATTTAAGCAATATTTTTTCGTGAGCGAGAAATTAGGGGGCGGCCTTGGTGTTGCATGTGGGGTGAGGCTGACTTCTCTTTTAAGAAAGCAACCATTTGCTACAGCGGCGAGATATATAGGCGATAATCGGATTTCGTTCTATTTTTCCGAAGATAAAAGTGAAGGAGCACTGATTTTTGACAGAAGGATCGTAATAAGATTTGGTCGGCGATCCAAAAGAAGTTCCTACATGATTTCAACTGTCGAGTGTGATTTTGATAATAAGCGTTTTGGTGACGTAGCAAAGAAGGCAGTGCATGAAACTTACAAGTGCCTTACTCTCGATTCGATGATAAACGAAGCCAGATTACAAGGCTGTTCGAATGCTTTTAATCGCTTGGTTCGACAGCTTTATCCCAGTTGCAATACGCGATGATAATTATCCGCTCAAAAGTCAAAGGAGTGACAACATGAAAGACGCCATTCGCTTGGGCGACTCTACCACTCACGGTGGCAAGGTCCTCGAAGCTTTCTCCCAGACCGACCTCAACGGCAAGCCGATTGCCGGGCTCGGTCACAAGGTTAGTTGCCCATTGTGTAAGGGGATTTTCCCGATTGCCGAGGGCAGCAGTACCTACACCGTCGATGGCACGCCGATCGCGCTCGATGGCATGAAAACCGCCTGCGGTGCCGCGCTGATTGCCAGTGGGCCGAAAGGGGCCGTGATTAGCTGAATCCATATTTTGTGCATCGATTGCCTTTATGCATGGCGCGGGTTCCTGTCGCCTGTTTGAGGATGCTTGAAGAATGAATGAAGTCGTTCTACTGCATTGCCTGAATATTAATACTAACCATCAAGTCGTGAGTTTTATATGCTGAGTATGAGTTGTACTTTTAACCGCCTGTGGGCCGCATGTGTTGTCGCAGGTGTATGTTTTTCTGGTACGAGCGTAGCGCAAGCGCAGCCAGCAGACCTGTATAAACAATTGGATGCCGCCGTACTTCAATACGCCTATTCAAAGGAGCAAAAAGACCTTGATGCCGTAAATAAGTTGCTCAAGGGCGGCGCAAAGCCTGACGCGCTTATTCTATGGCATGCAGCTTATTACAGGAGCCCAGTGCTGGTAGATCGGCTTCTCGAGTTTCCTGTCGATGTCAATCAACCAATCAGCGATAACGGTGAAACAATACTGTTATCCATATTGGGACATATGGGGGATCCAGAAGACATGAAGGACTCAATGCCCATTGTGCAGAGCCTGATCAAAGCGGGTGCCGACACCAATGTGATTGCTCAAGGCGGAACCAATACGCCACTTATTGCAGCCGTGGGCATAGAAAATCCGTCGTCGGTCGAAGTGACAAAGTTGCTGCTGCAGGCTGGTGCCGACGCCCGGATGCTGACGCCTCAGGGGTTTTCTCCATTGATCGGCAAAGGTGCGAACAATCTGGAATTGATCAAGCTGTTGATCGCTGCTGGTACTGATCCCTATGGGGTCAGCAAGGTGGGTTCTACACCTTTGCATTACGTTTGCGAGCGTGCCTATGCACTGAACGATCAGCCGGATCCACAAGCTGCACAGCGGATTGCCCTGCTGCACAAGGCTGGCACTTCCGTTGATGCCTTTGCACCTCAACAGCAGGCATGGCCTGTTGGCACTCCATTGCTGGAAAGTGCAATTCGTAGCAACCCGGATTGCACAAATGCTTTGTTGGCTGCCGGCGCCGATAAAGATGCACCGGCTTTCCCCCCGGAATATGTGGCACAAGACCCAAGTGTGAAAGGTCAGACTGTCCGTCAAAACATACTCAAATCAGTAAAAAATGTACCGGATTTGTATTCCGAATCCATTATCAAGTTGTTCCAGTAAAAAAAAACAAGCTAAACAGAGCTCAATGCTCTCTGAAATTTAAAGGAATAAATATGAAGATCGCTTCTTTGATTCTCGCCATGGCAGCAGTTTTTGGCACCTGCAATATCGCTCACGCGGATGGAAAAGATGCTGCCACTCTGAAAGGGATATACGACATTGGCCGCAATATGTCAGGCCTGGTCAAAAATTGTGTCGACAAAGGGTTCCTGAAAGCAGACAGCGTTGAGAGCGCCAACAAGATGGTTGTCTTTGTTGACAATATGCCTGGTGATTTTGACAAACATGACGGCGACAAGAACGAACAGTCTGGTCGTAAGGGCGAAGTGTTGGCTAACGGGGAATACAAGAACCTGGAAAGCAATCTGCCGCCGAACCTCACTCTCAAGCAATGGTGTGAGCAGGCGGATCAGGGCATGCGCGAAGGATTGAAGCGTGTCGGTCTGTAATCTCGGCTGATGTGATTCTACAGCTTGGAAGGACGCTCGCAGATCGCGAGCGTTTTTCATGTCATGGACCGTGCAGAGTGTCCCTGAAACTGCCTACGCGCATCACGCTAATAGTTCGGCAATCCATTGAGCCTGCTGCTTGACCTCTTGCACTTTCGCTTCGGGCAAAGCCTGCTGCGCACGTGCAAATTGAGTCAGCGTCTTTTGCTTCTGATGCAGCTTGCGTTGCCACTTGATCAGGAACGCCGGGCTGCGTGCCTGCATCTGTAGAGGGCCGAAGTAAAGCTCTTGATCGGTGTACGCCACTGTCTCGGCGCGTTCGGCAACGATGATTTCGTAGTCGAAGCGATTCTCGTGCAGCACTTCCTCGCTGAGGATGCGGTAGCCATTGTTCATCAGCCACTGGCGCAGTGGCTGCTCGCCGCCGTTGGGTTGCAGGATCAGGCGTTCCGCGCCGCTTAAGCGTGACTTGCCGCTTTCGAGAATATCGCGGATGGTTTCGCCACCCATGCCGCAGATAGTGATGGCGGTGATCCCGTCTTCCAGTCCGATCGCCGCCAGCCCATTGGCCAGGCGCAAGGTGATGTGTTGCTGTAGATCGTTTTCGCGTACGGTGCGTTCGGCCGAGTGAAAGGGCGTCAACGCCACCTCACCGGCAACCGCCGCCTCAAGCACGCCTCGGCGCATCAGCGCCACCGGCAGATAGCCGTGATCCGAGCCAATATCGGCCAGCCGTGCGCCGGCGGGCACATGCGCGGCCACGCGCTCCAGGCGCGCGGACAATGTCTGTTCGTTCAACGGCAACCCCTGTTAAGCACAAACCTGCGGCGTCTATGGCCGCAAAAGGGGTGCGACTCTGGCGAGCAATGCGTTACGTGTCAAATTCCGGCGACAAGGTTCATGGCGTGCCCGCTCTGCGTTAGGCCGCACTGGCAATGGGTCAGGCGTCTAGATCGGCGCATCCGGCGTCGGAAAGTTGTAGGTGTCGATCATGCCTTCGCGGTAGTGCATTGCTGTGCAATGTTTGCCTGAGCCTGTGAGCCTTTGTGACGTTGCGCAGACAGACGCTCGCGGTGTTTACGGGTAATCTGCCGGTTCGCTGACTAAAACAAAACTAAAGTGGAGTCATTGATGCAACCGATCCGTCTCGGCCTGGTGGGCTACGGCAAAATTGCGCAGGATCAACACGTTCCTGCGATCAACGCCCATCCTGGATTCCAGCTGGTGGCAGTCGCCACACAAGGCAAGCCTTGCCCCGGTGTAGAAAATTTTCAGTCCTTGAGCGAGTTGCTCGAGAACGGCCCGCCGGTTGATGCGATTGCGTTCTGTACGCCGCCGCAAGGACGTTTTGCTCTAGTGCAACAAGCATTGGCTGCCGGCAAACATGTGCTGGTAGAGAAACCGCCCTGCGCCACGTTGGGTGAAGCGTTGGCGTTGGTGACTCTGGCCGAGCAGCAAGGCGTCAGCGCGTTGTTTGCCTGGCATTCGCGCTACGCGCCCGGCATTGCCGCGGCCCGCGACTGGCTCGCGACGCGCACCCTGCAAAGCGTGCAGATCGACTGGAAGGAAGACGTGCGCAAGTGGCACCCCGGTCAGACCTGGATCTGGCAGCCGGGCGGCCTGGGCGTCTTCGATCCGGGCATCAATGCCTTGTCGATCGTGACTCACCTGCTGGCTCTGCCGTTGTTTGTCGAATCCGCCGAACTGCGCGTGCCGAGCAACTGCCAGTCGCCGATTGCCGCGTCCATCAAAATGTCTGATGCGTGCCACCTCGATGTGCGCGCCGAGTTCGATTTCGACCATGGTCATGATGAGCTCTGGAGCATCGAAGTTCGCTGCGCCGAAGGTGTGCTGCGCCTGGATAATGGTGGCGCGCTGTTGAGCATTGATGGTGTGCGCCACGCCGTATCGGAGGAGGGCGAGTACGCCGCGGTGTATCGGCATTTTCAACAGTTGATTGGCGACAAGGTCAGTGATCTGGATCTACAGCCGTTGCGGTTGGTGGCGGACAGTTTCTTTGTTGGAAGCCGCGTGGCGGTCGAGCCGTTCTACGACGCATGAACTGCACGCGACCCGTTGAAAGCCTGCCTTGAAAGCAGGCTTTTTTAGAAACGATCAAGCGAATAAGGCTCGATTGCCGGCCAATCGCGGATTCGACTTTCTATCGTCGGCAACGCCATCCGCACGATCATTTCCGCCGTCACCGCCGCCTGAGTCAGCCCCAGATGCTGATGCCCAAAGGCGAGCAACACCTTGCCCTCGCACACCTGATCAATCACTGGCAGCGAATCCGGCAATGACGGACGAAAGCCCATCCACGGCGTCGCCGCCGCAGCGCTCAGATCCTTGCGGAACACACCCTTGCTCAAATGGTGTAACTGCCACGCGCGCTCCATGCTCGGTGGCCGCTCCAGCCCGGCGAATTCGACAGTGCCCGCCAGCCGCAGGCCATCGGACATCGGCGTCATGATGAACTTGCGCTCCAGCGAGGTGACGGGGAAGGGCAGCCGGTTGTGTTCTTCGGGCAGCATCAAGTGATAACCGCGTTCGGTGTCCAACGGGACTTTCTTGCCGGTGAGTGCGGCGGTGAGTTTTGCCGAATGCGCACCGCAGGCGATCAGCACGCGGCTCGCGGTTAAACTGCCCGATCCGGCGATCAGCACAACACCGTGTTCTTGCACATACCCGCCTTGCACCTGTTGCTTCAAAAAGCTGACACCGCTGGCCTTGGCCGCTTCGACCAACTCGCACACTACCCGATACGGATCAATGAAATGCCCGGTGCGCGGGAAGAACAGGCCGCCCTGAATCTGCGTGCTGAGTAGCGGCGCAGCTTCTTGTATCGCACCGGCCTGCCAGAAATCGACGGGCACTTGCTGCTCCCGCAAGCGCGCCTGAAGCGCATCAATCGGCTGTCGCGACTCGGGGCGTTCGAACACCAGCAGTGAACCGTCGACCTTGAGCAGTTCCGGTCGGTCGATGTCAGTCAGCAGGCGATGCCACGCATCAAGACTGCTCTCATTGAGTGCCCGCAGCCCCGCGACCGTTCTCTGAAAGGGCTCCGCGCGCAGATTCAGCAGCAACCGCGTGAACCAGGGCAGGGCGCGGGGCAGGTATTTCCAGTCCAGGCGCAACGGGCCCATCGGGTCCATCAACATCGCTGGCAAACGCTTGAGAATCGACACATCGGCAATCGGGAACACCTGCTCGGTTGCCAGGTGCCCGGCGTTACCGAACGATGCGCCGTGTCCGGGCGCCTGCTGGTCGACAACGACGACTCGCAAACCCTGGCGCGCCAGACGCAGCGCGCAGGCGACGCCGATAATCCCGGCGCCGACTACAGCGATGTCGTACGCCACGTTATTCGTCATTGCTTTGTGCTTCCCTTTGTCCATTGAGCAGACGCCGCAACTGCAGCGCATTGGCCTGCTTCAGTGCCGTGGGCAACAGGCTGTCGGGGAAGTCCTGATAACAGAGCGGGCGCAGAAACCGCAGGATCGCCGCCGTGCCAACCGATGTCGTGCGTGAATCCGAGGTGGCCGGGAAAGGCCCACCGTGAACCATGGCGTCACTGACTTCAACGCCGGTCGGCCAGCCGTTGACCAGCAGGCGCCCTGCCTTGCGTTCCAGCGTCGGTAACAAGGCCCGAGCCTGATCCAGATCCTCGTCTTCAAGGTGCAGCGTCGCGGTCAGTTGACCTTCCAGATGATCGATGACCTGGCGGATTTCCATGCAACTGGCGCATTGCACGATCACCGAAGCGGCACCAAACGCTTCGGCTTGCAGTTGGTGATCGGCGAGAAAGTCGACGGCCTCTGTGACGAATACATGGGCCTGACACTGGTTCGGGCCGGTACCGACCTGGCCGATGGCAGCAATATCTGTTCCAGGGTTCTCGGCCAGTGCATTCACGGCAGACTCATACGCGTTGAAGACCCCGGGTGTGAGCATCGTCTGTGCCGGACTGCGCTGAATCCGTTCGGCGGTGGCTGCAATAAAGGTGTCCAGCGCAGGCTCCTTAAGGGCGATCACCAGTCCCGGGTTGGTACACAATTGCCCGGCACCCAGCGTCAGCGACGCGACAAACCCTTCGGCCAGCGCTTGCCCGCGATTGCGCAACGCCTGCGGGAACAGCAACACCGGGTTGATCGAACTCATTTCCGCGTACACCGGAATGGGTTCCGGACGCGCTTGCGCCGCTTGGATCAACGCCAGGCCACCGCTGCGCGAACCCGTGAAACCAACGGCTTTGATCCGTGGGTCGCTGACCAGCGCTATACCCACTTCGCGGCCAGCCCCGTACAACAACGAAAATACCCCTTCGGGTAATCCGCAGGCTTTCACCGCTCGCGCCACGGCACGACCGACCAGTTCACTGGTGCCGGGATGCGCACCGTGAGCCTTGACGATCACCGGGCAACCAGCGGCGAACGCCGACGCCGTATCACCGCCAGCAACCGAAAAGGCCAAGGGGAAATTGCTCGCGCCAAATACTGCCACCGGTCCCAACGGCACCTGACGTTGACGCAGATCCGGACGCGGCAGCGGCTGGCGCTGCGGCTGTGCGGTATCAACGCGTACATCCAGCCATTCTCCGGCCCGTATAGTGCGAGCGAACATCCGCAGTTGCTGACAGGTGCGGCCTCGCTCACCCATTAAACGCGGGCGCGGCAGGCCGGTTTCGGCCATGGCGCGATCAATCAATTCATCGCCGAAGGCTTCGATTTCCAGGGCAATGCTATCCAGAAAATCGGCGCGGGCATCCAGCGTTGTCTCGCGATAAAGGTCCAGTGCGGTCCAGGCCAGCGCACAGGCCTGTTCAACATGCTCGGCCGAGCCACCTGCATACGACGGTTCCAGCACGGCGTTGGTGGCCGGATTGATCCCTCGAATGGCTTCGCGATTGCCTGCGACTGTTTCTTGTCCGATCAACATATGGCCCGTCAGAGTCATGGGGTATTCCTGTTGGAAAAAGGGTGTCTGCCGTGAATTACACAGGTTCACGGCAGGTAGAAACGCGTGCGTCAGGCGAAGCGCTGTTCCGCCGACCAGTTTTCGTACCACTGACGGAACAGCGAATACTGGTTCTGCGCATAGCGACGCTGGGCGTCACTCAGCACATCGGTTTCGTTGAAGTGCAGGGTGTATTCCTTGTCGCCGTTGAGCACCATCAGGTGTTTGTAATACAGCACCAGATCACAGCCCTCGTCGAAGGAGGACAACACCGCCAGTGCCGACTCCAGCTCCCGTGCCTGACGCCGCGCCTTGGCGTCACCCTTGGCCGCTTGCTTGCTCAGCGCCACCAGTTGCAACACTTCACGGGGCAGGGCATTGCCGATACCAGTGATTGCCCCCGTCGCGTTGCAGTTGACGAAACCGTGGACCACTTGCGTGTCGACACCGACCATGAGGGTCACGTCGTCATCCTTGGAGGTAATGTTTTCGGCGGCGTAGCGCAAATCGGCGGCACCGCCGAATTCCTTGAAGCCGATCAGGTTTGGATACTCGCGGCGCAGTTCGAAGAACAGATCGGCGCGGGTGGCGAAACCGTAATAAGGGCTGTTGTAGATCACCGCCGGCAGCCCGGGAGCGGCTTGGAGAATCGCGGCGAAGTGGGCTTTCTGCGCAGTGGCCGAAGCACCGCGGGACAGCACGCGAGGAATCACCATCAAACCTTGAGCGCCGACTTTTGCCGCATGGGCCGCATGGGCAACCGCTTCGCGAGTATTGACCGCACCGGTGCCGACAATCGTCGGGATGCCTGCCGCGACCAGCCGCGCCACCCCCTCCTGACGCTCGGCCTCGGTCAGCAGCGGCCAGTCGCCCATGGAGCCGCAATACACCACCGCGCTCATGCCGATGTCGATCAGTTCACGACCCTTGGCCACCAACGCATCGAAGTCCGGTTTGCGCTGGGCGGTGCACGGGGTCATCAGGGCCGGCATGCAGCCGGTGAAGATGTTGTCGCTCATTGTTTTATCTCCTTGGCACATCGTTCAAATTGAGGTGAAAAATCAGCGCGAGGCTCAGATGCCCCACGCAAATGGGTCTTTTTCATCGATCAGCAGCGTGCTGTCGGCGGTCATCCAGGCGCGGCCGGTGATGTAAGGGCGAACGCGCTCGCCTTCCCATTCGAAGCGACCTTCGAACTGGCTGCCGGTGATGCTCGCTTGCACCCAGCGTTCGCCCGGTTGCAGTTTGTCGTCGGCGGCCAGGCAGGCGAGTTTGGCGCTGGTGCCGGTGCCGCACGGTGAGCGGTCGTAGGCTTTGCCGGGGCACATGACGAAGTTGCGGCTGTCGGCGTGGGTGTCGTCAGCAAACAGTTCGATGTGGTCGATGACCGCGCCGTTTTCGCCGTATATACCTTGGTCTTCAAGGGCCTTGAGCATCGCCCAGGTATACGCCGTGAGGTGCTCGACGTTGTCCATGGTCAGCGTTTGGCCGTGCTCGGAGACGAGGAAAAACCAGTTGCCGCCATAAGCGATATCGCCAGACACGCGGCCATATCCAGGCACTTGCACCGACACTTGTTTGCGATAACGCCAGGACGGCACGTTGCCCAGGGTCACGCTGCTGTCTTCGTGCAATGTCGCGCTGACCGGCCCGACCGGTGTGTCGATCTTGTGCACACCCGGGGCGATCTGCCCCAAGTGCTGCAACGAATTGATCAGGCCGATGGTGCCGTGGCCGCACATGCCCAGGTAGCCGGCGTTGTTGAAGAAAATCACCCCACAGGTGGCGTCCGCCGACACCGGCTCGCAATACAGGGCACCCACCAGCACGTCGTTGCCCCGGGGTTCCAGCAGGCAGGCACGCCGCCACTGGTCATGCTGATTACGCAGAGCATCTCTCTTCTCGGCCATGGTGGTGCCGGGCAGATCGGGGAAGCCTTTCATCACCAGACGTGTGGGTTCTCCGCCGGTATGGGAATCGATGACGTGTACTCGTTTCATGGACGTGTCCCGTTGAGTGATTTCAGTAGGCGCCGGCAGGCTGCGCATTCACGCGAGTTGCGGTGGAGACGATTTCACTGTCTTCATCGTCGTCCTCAAGGCGCAGCAGATGCGCCGGCACGCCGGTCGCAGCCCCCCAGTAATAAATGCCGGTTGCAAAAGCGGCCACGACGAGGGTGTCGAAAGGGTGGGCGAGGATGCCCAGACCGCCGAATGTGCCGAGTTTCGAGAGCACGATGGTCACGGCGTAGAACGCGATCAGCCACGCGCTAGAGCGCACCTGGCGTGCCAGATTCAGGTGCGCGGTTGGCACGAATCGGCCACACAACAAGTACACCACGAACATCAGAATTTGCAGGCCAAGCAGCCACGACACCGTGCTCCAGCCCGACCAGTAGACGATCAACGCGGCGATGATGAACGACACCGGCCCTAACACGCCCATGCACTTGACCCGGAACGGACGCGGCATGTTCGGCGCGTTGCGGCGCAGTGCAGCCACTGACACGGGGGCCACGGCGTAGCTCAACACCAGGGCGGCGGATACCACGTTGATCAACGCTTCCCAAGACGGAAACGGCAGGGTCCAGAACACCGACAGCGCGAAGGTCAGCCACAGCGCTGGACGCGGGATGCCGGACTTCTCATCGATTCGAGTGAACACCTTGAAGAACGTGCCGGTTTGCGCCCAGCCGTAGATCACTCGCGGGTTTGCGTTCATGTAGATGTTGCCGCAGCCGCTGGGTGAGATCACAGCGTCGGCAACCACCAGATAAGCCAGCCAACCTACGCCTAATGCCAGGGCGATGTCGCGGTACGGCAGGGCGAATTCCTTGCTCACGCCGGCCCAACCGTTGGCGAGCAGATCGGTCGGAATGCCACCGAGAAAGGCCATTTGCAACAGCACATAGATCAGGGTCGACAGCAGCACAGAAAGAATCAGTGCAATCGGAATGGTCCGTTGTGGATTTTTCACTTCACTGGCCACCGAAATGATCGGCGTCAGCCCCAGATAAGCGAAAATGATCCCGCCCGCCGACACGGCCATCTCCACACCCGACAGGCCGAACGGCGCAAAACCCTGCACCTGAAAGTTTTCCGGTTTGAAGAACGTGAACAGCACACCGATGACCAGCAGCGGCACGATGAATTTGAAGATGCTCACCAGGTTGTTGGCCTTGGCGAAGGTCTTCACGCTGCGGTAATTGAGCAGGAAAAATACGCACAGCAGGCCAAACTGCACCAGCCAGCCAAGGAAGGTCGGATCACCGCTGCCGGTTTTGCTCAGACCGGGAAACCATGCCGCCGCGTATTGGCGCGAAGCAACCACCTCGATTGCCACCAGACTGGAAAACGCGATCAGAGTGATGAACCCCATCAGGTAGCCGAGCAGCGGTCCGTGCGAGTACACCGGATAACGCACCACGCCCCCGGCACGGGGTAACGCCGCGCCCAGTTCGCAGTAGACGATGCCCAGCAACAACACCGCGAAGCCGCCCAGCAGCCAGGAGAAAATCCCCGCTGGCCCGGCGATCGCGGACACATGGCTGGCTGCGAACAACCAGCCCGAACCGAAAATCGCACCGAGCCCGATAAATGTGAGGTCGATCAGTGAAAGCTGTTTTTTGAACTTGCCTTGGCCTGACATGGCATCGCCTTCTTGTGAGTTATTGGATAGGCAGTTGTGGTGTCACTGGGGCCAGACTTTGAACTCATCGCGTTGGCTGCGATTGATGTTTTGCGCGGGGATCAATGACGAAATCAGCACAATGGCGCAGATGAAATGCGGGCCTCGACACGATTTGAACGATGCTGCAATCTGCACGCAAATGCCGTATGGCGGGCACTTGGCTCACTCACGAACAGGGCAGAGAGATTTGATGCGTAACGCGTTTTCGATCCTGAATCCGGGCGGTGACGGCAACCGTCCACAAACCCTTGAAGAGCTATTGGCCGGCGCGACGCTACTGTTGCCAATGCTAGACGTGATCCCCAATGCGGCGATTTTCATCAAGGATGTGCAGGCCCGTTACGTGCTGGCCAACCGCACACTGGTGCAGCGTTGTGGCTTGAAGGATCTGCGCCCGCTGCTCGGCAAAACCAGCGCGCAAGTGTTCCCGGCGCAGCTAGGGCCAGGTTACACAGAGCAGGATCGCAAAGTGCTGGAGGAGGGGTTTGTGCTTGAGGATCAGCTCGAACTGCACCTGTACGGCAGCCGCGAACCGGGCTGGTGCCTGACCCACAAGCAACCGCTGTACAGCCGTGACGGCGAGATCATCGGCTTGGCAGGCATTTCGGTGGACCTGCAATCGGCCAGCGAAACCCATCCGGCGTTCCAGCGACTGGCGGCTGTCGACGAACACATTCGCAGGCATTTCAATCGGCGTGTCACGCTGGGCGAACTGACCCGTATCGCTGGCATTTCAGTCGCGCAACTGGAGCGCTACTGCAAACGGGTTTTCCATCTGACGCCCCGACAGATGATTCAGAAAGTTCGGCTGGAACATGCCCATCGCCTGCTCCATACCGACCTGCCAATCACCGATGTTGCGCTGCAGTGCGGATACACCGATCACAGCGCATTCACCCGCCAGTTCAAGGCATCGACGGGGTTTACGCCGAGGCAATATCGCCAGGCGACCGGGCATTAGACCAACATCGTCAACCACGCCGAGAGCAGCAGCGAAAAAGCCAGCAGCGCGTTCATACGCTTGAACGCCTGAGCTGAACCGAACAGCCGCGTACTGCCTGCACCCAGCAACGCCCAAAACGTCATGCACGGCAACGACACCAACAAAAACAGCAGTGACAACACCAGCAGCCGTCCGTAGGCATGCAACTCACTCTCCAGCCAGTGTGGATCGTAGGCATGTCCCTGAAAATGGGCGCGGATCGATTCAATCCCGGTATCGACATCCTGGGACAACTCGATCCAGTTGCGTTTCTCCACGGAAGGCTCCAGAGGTCAGGGTTCAACTGATAACGGTGTGGTTCGCTAAAATACCCGCAATGCCTGCAGGCGTTTAGACGATTTGTGCAGAGGCTCAGAGGCCGAAACGCTGGTGGCTGAAGTGGTCGCCAACTACCTGCGCGACTTCGACCCCAAATCCGAGCGCTGCTGGATCGCGGAAAAGGACGGCAGGGTCATCGGTTCGGTGTTCATCGTTCGCGAAGACGAAACCACCGCACGATTGCGCATGCTCTACATCGACGCCAGCGCACGGGGCATGGGCATCGGCGCTCGACTGGTCGAAGAGTGTCTGCGGTTTGCGCGGCAGATCGGTTACAAGAACATCACTTTGTGGACGACGAGCAACCTGACGGCGGCGCGCAAGATTTATCAGAAGGCCGGTGGCAGTCAACGTCCTTTTCCAGAAGGTTCACAGGTGCACTGTTCAGACACGGCGATGTACTTTCACCGCTCGCATAATCTGTTGCTGCAGCGAGCTATCGCTGCTTGTATCCTTGCCCACGCGAAGCAGGCCATCGCCATGGCCTATAGTGGCTGGAACGCAAAAAAATGGACTTTCCATAAGGTAGTGACGTGAAGCGTGATACCCACCTGGTGGTGCTGTTGCTGTTAGTGATTGGCTGTTCTCTGGCGTCGCTGACGGTCTGGAAAGTATTGGCTTCTCGAGAGCGTGCACTGAAAGAAGTGGACGTCCATGGGTTGAACCTCACGCAGGCGCTTGCCACCTATTCCGAAGGCATTGTCCGGCAAAGCTCGGTGCTCTTGCTCGGGCTCGTCGAGCGCCTGGAAACGGAGGGCAGCGGCCCGGCACAGATCGAACGGCTCAGCGCCTTGATCAGCCGGCAGGAGCCCCTGATGCCACAGCTCAGTGGCATCACGGTCTACGATAATCAGGGCCGCTGGTTGATGTCCTCCAACGGGCCGATTCCCTTCGGGGCGAACAGCCGTGATCGGGTCTATTTCATTCATCACCGCGACGATCCATCCCCAGAAACCTTCATCGGCCCGCCCATCCAGAGCCGCTCTAATCAAGAGTGGGTGATCACCGTCAGCCGGCGCTTCAATGATGCGCATGGAGCATTTGCCGGCGTGGTGGCGGTCACCTTGGGCATTGAAAACTTCCTTCGACTGTTTGGAACGATCGATGTGGGGCAGGACGGTGCCATCGGATTGTCCTATACCGATGGTACGTTGCTGGTTCGTTATCCCTTCCGCGAGCAGGACATGGGGCGCAACTTTTCCAAGTCGCCCATCTATGCCAAGTATCTCGTTGATCGTTCAGTCGGCACGGCCTCGTTTACTTCCAGTCTGGACGGTGTGGAGCGGCTCTACGCCTTCCGCAAGAGTGACCGGCTGCCGCTGATCACGACCATTGCGCTTGGCAAACACGAAGCGCTCGCCGCCTGGCGAACGGAGGCGTTGCTGTCAGGGGTGGTAGTGACGGGGCTGCTGGGGCTAACCGGTCTGATCGGTTGGTTTTTGATCGTGGATATCCGAAGGCGAACCACGGCAGAAGACCAGTTGCGCGAGACTCAACAGCAGTTGCTCTCATCGAATCGTCAGCTTGAGTTGCTCGCAATGAAGGACGCCCTGACCGGATTGGCAAATCGGCGCTGCTTTGATCAGAGTCTTGCCTTGGAAGCACGGCGCGCACAACGCGAGCGCACGACGCTGGCCTTGCTGATGATTGATATTGACTACTTCAAACTGTTCAACGATTCGTTCGGCCATGTCGCCGGCGATGTGTGCCTGCAGAGCGTCGGCAAAATTATCGAGGAGTGTGTCAGACGACCTTCGGATCTCGCGGCACGCTATGGCGGAGAAGAGATGGGCGTCATCATGCCCGACACCGACGTAGAAGGCGCAACGGTGGTTGCGCAACTTATTCTCGACCGCTTGGCATTGGAGAATATCCCGCACAACGCCAGCCCGTCTGGACGAGTCAGCGTGAGTATCGGGATTGCGACCGCCACTGGATCGCAACTGGATCACTGGCAAAGGGTGATCGAGGTGGCAGACAAGGCGCTCTATAGTGCCAAGGCGTCGGGGCGTAATCAGTGGCTGATCGGCGTTTGAAACCGGTCTTGCTGTTTATAGAGGCTTCGAGGCGTTTTTGTGCCGATTGTCTACCGGACACGAACGAGCGATATCAAACAAAAACCGACGTTTACGCCTGTCTGCGGAACGAAGAGCGATTCAGGCTAAAGAAACTCCGAATGACCATCCTCTTCAATAAAGCGGCCAGTAGCCACTAGACAGCTGATGCATAGCCTCGTACCTTCAGTCCAGCGCCCCACGAAGCCTTTTAACGCCTCATTTGCTGTTGTGAGGCAGTCAACCTGAAAACCGGATTTATACCCGGACATAGAGGTAGCCGGTTCGATGCAAGGGACACCCTCGCAAGACCCAACCAGACACGACGCTCGGCCAGAATTCTGGCAGCTTTCCATGCGTTGCTGTCAGTTGGCAGGCAGCGTGGATGTTGCCTTCTTTTTCATTTTCCTCATTCTTGGCTCTCCCATTCTGGCCTGGATAAACGTGGTCAGCGTGGCCATGTATGTCTACGCCTATCGCGCGTTCAAGCAGCGACGAAATCGGTTGGCCGTTCTACTCATTCGCATTGAAGTGCTTGTGCACGCCGGGCTGGGGACGGTCCTGGTTGGCTGGGGAAGTGGTTTTCACTATTTCTTGCTGATGTTTATTCCGGCCCTGTTCGTTAGCATGCGCGCCCGTAGCGCCTGGGTATACGCCGGTTGGTTGTGGGTTTACTACGTAAGCCTGGATGTACTGATGTGGTTCGTCAGTCCTCTGCAACCGATCTCCTCCAATGCCCTGTTGGGTGTGCATATTTTCAATCTGACAGTCGTGTTCTGCATGTTCAGTTATCTTGCGCTGTTCTATGTGGTCACGGTCACCCGTGCGCATAAAAGTCTTGCGCGTATGGCAACGACGGACTCATTGACCGGCCTGTTCAACCGTCGGCACATGATTGAGTTGGCCGAGAAAATTTTGGCACGGCACCATAGACGCCCCAGCAATCTCACCTTGATGTTGATGGACATAGATCACTTCAAGCAGGTCAATGATCTGTACGGTCACGATGCCGGTGATCGCGTACTCGAAGCAGTGAGTCAATTGTTCAAATGTTCAATGCGTGAGCAAGACTTTATCGGCCGCTGGGGGGGCGAAGAGTTTCTTGTCATATTGCCGGACACGGATTTTAGCCATGCCACTGATAGCGCGGAGCGCACACGCAAGGCGGTCCAGGCATTGGAGATTTACAGTAATGGCCAAAAGGTCAGCGTTACTCTGTCCATCGGCATCACTCAATACCGCGCTGAGGAGGCGCTCAGCGACGCCATTGCACGGGCCGATTACGCGCTCTATGAAGGCAAGTCAGCGGGACGCAACAGGGTAGAGGTTGCTGAGGCTTAGCTAACAAACTCGAACACTGTTTTGAGTGAGCGACGAACGATAGAAGCCGCTCTCCAG
Organism: Pseudomonas sp. NPDC087614; assembly: GCF_044743485.1. NCBI lineage: Bacteria > Pseudomonadati > Pseudomonadota > Gammaproteobacteria > Pseudomonadales > Pseudomonadaceae > Pseudomonas > Pseudomonas sp. NPDC087614. The sequence goes on from NZ_JBIUWN010000034.1 coordinate 24,061, forward strand.
GTGCACAAACCGGCGGTTTGTGGCGAAGTCGTAGGTAACGGCGCAAGGTTTTGTCGCCTTGATGGCGTACGGGGAGAGTCTTTTCTAGCATCGGCGCCGTTAGTGTTGAGCGGGGGCTTTCAGGGTGGGCTCTGCTGCACAGTTCACGAGCGCTAGCGTCACTACAAACGTGCTCCCCTTTCCATCACCTTTGCTAAAGGCCGTTACGGTGCCACCGTGAACTTCGACTAACTCCCGTACCACCGTCAAGCCGATACCGAGGCCGGCCACGTTGAAGCCGATGGCGTGAACGTCCTGAACAAAGGGTTCGAAGATAAAAGGCAGCGCCTTGGAAGAAATGCCAATCCCCGTATCGCAGATACAAAGTCGCATTAGATTATCTTCGGCCGTGACCGAGAGTGTGACGTTGCCACCGGCTGGTGTGTACTTGGCAGCATTGCCTAACAGGTTGCCGAGAATCTGAGAAAGCCGCACCGGATCGCCATCGACCATCAACGCGTATTCAGGCAACTGCGCGCTGAAATGCAATTCGTTAGCGAGCATGACCGGGCGACAGATTTCAATGGCCTCATGGATGGTCTGAATCATGTCGACACTGCAGCGATCAAGACGAAACTTCCCGGTACTAGCGCGCGATACGTCGAGTAAGTCTTCTACCAATCGAGACATATGCTGCACCTGACCTTCAATCAGCGCCTGCATCCGCGGCAACTCCTCACTCGGCACACTCACCAATCGACCGGCGATCATACTGATGGGGGTCAGCGGATTACGCAGTTCATGCGCCACCAGCGTGAGGGTGTTGCGTTGCTGGGCCAGGCTTTGTTCGGCCGAGGCTTGCAGGTGTTGCGCGCTGAGGACGGCGAGCACCAACTGTTCGTTGGCTTCGCGCATTTCCAGATAGCGCTGCTGTTCTTCGGCGGTGTGCTGTGGTTTTTCCGCATCCGACTGTGCCGTAAGAATAGCCAGAACCAATTGTTGATTGGCCTCGATCAGTTGCTCGATTTGCCGACTATCGGCACGCTGGGTATTGGCTTCGCTCATCCCTCGTCTTTGCCAAGACGCTGACGGGTTGGCCGGCCTCCAAGCAGGTCTTCCTGATCTGGCAGCTTGGCGCCGATGTGCAAGCCGTTATCGTCGATCTGATACTGGCGCAGTTCATCGGAGTGTGCGCTGGCCCTGACCTTGACCACGGCCATGATGCGCAGCAAGCGACTCTCAACTTCAATATAGCGCTGGACGATGATCGCGTCGGTGAGAAATGCCGTGCCGTAAGGGCTGAAACGCAGGTCGGTGTAGCGGTCTTCCAGTTCTGAAGTCAGCAACACGCTGACCCCGACGCTGGTCAGCGCAGTGACCATGCGCGAGAGCGATTCGCGAAAGTCCTCGCGGAAGGTCGGTGCGAGTGCCAGTTCGAAACCCGACAGCGAGTCGATGACCACGCGAGACGCCTTCAGTCGACTGATCTCACTCAACAACAAGTGCACGATTTCGTCGATGGACAGGTCCGGGGCGCGGCTGTCCACCAAGCCGACATGTCCATTGCGAACCAGGTCCACAAGAGTGGCGTTCTGGGAGTGATGGGGCCGTTGTTCGAACACCGCGATCACGCCGGTTTCGCCATTACGCGCGCCTTCAGCGAGGAAGGTCCCGGCCAGAATGCTTTTGCCCGAGCCCGATGGCCCGATGGCCCGGCGACCAGCAACGAGTAACCACGGGGCAGGCCGCCACCTAACATCTCGTCGAGCGCCGGAACGCCCATTTTCAGGCGCTTGATCGGAAACTCCAGTGGCGCCTCAACCGGATTGAGTGCCGCAGGCGCGAAGACCTTGATCCCCGACGTTGCGATGCGAAACGTGTGCAAACCGGGCAATGTCGGTTGGCCGCGCATCTTCATGATTTCCATCTTGCGCACCATGGAGTTGCGCTGAACGCTCTGGCGCAGCCAGATAAGCCCATCGGCTACGGTAAAAATCGGGTTGGTGTCGGTTTCGGTGAAGTATTCGCCGATCAGGAAGGTGGTCGCCTGCCAGGTGGTCATCAACATGCCCAATTGCTGAACGAACTGCGGCAGGTTGTTGTTCGGGTTGTCCTGAGTCTGGCTGGCCAGCACTACGGAGCGAAACGAGTCGACGAACACCAGCGCCGGGGAGTGGGTCTGCACCTCGCTGACGATGCGCCGCAGCACTTCATCCAGATTGCCAGCCAGGGTGTCAGCGGCCAGGTTGACGTAACGAATCGAGTGGTTAATCGCCTCGTTGTCAAAAAAATCGAATTGCTGCTGATAACGCAGCATTTTCAGCGGCGGTTCGCCGAGCACCGTAAAGAACAGCGCCGGGCGTTCGGGGGTCGCCAGGGCAAACATCATCTGGTGCGCCAGTGTGGTCTTGCCGCATCCCGGCGGGCCGGCGATCAGGTTGAACGAAAACTCCGGCAAACCTCCGCCCAGCACCTCGTCCAGTCCTGGCACACCGGTGGCCAGGCGGTTGATAGTCACTTTGGTGCTCATGGCGAATTTTCCTGCGAGGGGGTGTCGCTCAAAGAAGGTTCCCACACGTCACGAAGCAATCGTGCGGTGAGCGAAGGCCCGATCAACGTGGTCAGCAGCGCGTAAAACGTCGTCAGCAACACTTCACCAAAAAACAGTGCATCGGCTTTCGTTTGCTCGACAAGTACGGCCTTGAGGGCTGTCAGGTCCATGGTCTGCACACTGTCGTAGGTGCCGGCCAGACGCGAATGGGTGGAGATACTCAGATGGAGGCTGCGACGATAAAGCGCAATTACCCCTTGCTGGCCGATAATGGGCGTGAGGGCAGCGTCCATATCCCGCAAGGTTAATGTGATCGTATGGGCGATCTGTGCAATGTCAGCGTTGGGACCAACGCGGCGCGTCAGAGAAGCTACGATCTGACGGCTCTCTTCGCTAAGCGTGGACATGGATAACTGATATCTGATGAATAGATTCTGATAGTCCACCCTAAAGCATACAGCCGACGCTCTATCGAAACGGCATTCCAATCTGGCGTGCAGGTACCGTGGCGCAAGGAGGGTGTTTGCAAGCCATCCGGCTACCAGCCTGCATGCAGGATTTGTAAGCCATGAGTGAAGCGCTTGATATTGAACGGCTGCGAATTATTCACGCGATTGTGCAATTTTCAACCGTTAAACGTCTCGCGCAGTGCATTGGAAACCAGCGTAAATGCCGGGGAGGGCTGGCGTCGGCTGGGGTAATACAAAGAGTAGCCCGCGAACGGGGTGCACCAGTCTTTCAGGACGCGCATGAGTCGGCCTTCCTGAAGATGGTGCTCAAATTGTTCCTCGGGCAGGTAGGCAATGCCAAGTCCCGCCCATGCTGCCTCTACGATGTGGATCGACGTATTGAACGTGAGCTGTCCATTTATGCGCATGTTCTCTGGTAGCTGCACGCAATCTGCATTCCCGACAGGAATGCAGCACATAAAATTAACGAATTTTTCTTGGTCGGGTTCAAGGCGTACCTTGCCCAAAAGACAAGGAGAATCGACCGTTGAACTCATCAGCACCCAACCCCGCCGAAAAATTCGACATTTCTCGCGCTAACGAATACGCCAGGCAAAGTCGAATCGCGCTGGCCGGCTACGACGCCTGCCACGATTTGGCAGCATGCGTGCTGGCAGCGAGTCTTGGCCATTCACCCTCGGCGAAAGTATTGGTCGTAGGCGCTGGCGGTACAGCACAGGAAATCATTGCGATGGCTGCGCTGGAGCCGACCTGGCGTTTCATGGCGGTTGATCCTTCCAAACCGATGCTGGAAGCCGCGACGCAGCATTTGCAGGCCAACGATTTGCTGCACCGAACGCAAGTGCATTTCGGGCATGTCGATGAGTTGCCGGCAGATCAGTCGTTCGACGCGGCGACGTTGATTGGCGTGCTTCATCATCTGAAGGGCGATGAGCCAAAGAGAGCGATCCTGCGATCAATTGAAGCTCGCTTGAAACCGGGCGCGCCACTGATCGTGGCAGGCAACCATTACGCCTACGCCAGCCAACCTCTATTACTGGCGGCATGGGGGCAGCGTTGGCGGCAGCAGGGTGCCAGCGCGGAGGAGGTGAGGGCCAAGCTTGGCAAGATTCTTCAGGGGGCAGACCCGCCGCATTCCGAGGCGGCGGTTCAGGCGCTGTTGCATGAGGCCGGCTTTGGCGAGGCTACGCGGTTTTTCAGCAGTCTGTTCTGGGGGGGCTTGGTTGACGGGTAAAGCTGGATGAATACTGGGATGGGGTGGTAAGCGCCGTGGCGAGGGTGCCCATCTATTGAGATGCCAACTCTCGTCGGGCAAACTCTGGTTGCCTCATTGGCCGATAACAGGAGTTTACGGATGCCATTTCCACTGACGGAACATAATGCGTTACTGGCCCTGAGGGGCGTGGGGCCGGCCGTTATTGCTCGCCTTGAGCAGATGGGTATTGACTCGCTGGCGGCGCTCAGCAAAGCCAATGTTTGTGACATCGTCGCTCAGGCATCGGCAGCAACGGGATCGACTTGCTGGAGGAACAGCCCTCAAGCCCGGGCCGCCATTCAGGCGGCTATTGAACTTGCGCAGGGTACTCCGTCGAGCACACCTGATGCGTAAAGCTGATCGCTTGTTTCAATTGGTCAATCTGATTCGTGTCCATCAGCCAATCTCTGCTGAACGACTGGCTAGCCGAATCGGCGTTTCCGTTCGCTCAATCTATCGATACATCGACGACCTCTCCTTCAGTGGCATCCCCATCTACGGTACTGCTGGCGTGGGCTATGCCTTGGATGCCGATTTTGAGATGCCGCCTTTAACGTTGAACAAGCTCGAACTGGACGCACTGATACTCGGGATGGAAATGCTTTCAGCTTCCGCCGATGACGATCTAGGTGCTGCGGCAAGAATGCTGTTGAGCAAAATCTCCGCTTGTGTAGTCCAGCACAAGGTCGACCCCGGTTCGGCAAAAATCAGGGCACTAGGAACAACACCCGCTTTGACGCGTCGCCACCTGGCAATCCTTCGAAATGCCATCGAAAACACTCAGGCGCTGAGAATAATTTATACCCGACTGGATGGAGTGGTTTCGCAACGTCTTATTTCTCCCCTTGGCCTTTTTTACTGGGGAGGGAAATGGACGGTTGGAAGTTGGTGCAGTACCAAGGCGGCTTACCGCGATTTTCGGGTCGATCGCATCGCCTCCATCGCTATTGCCGAACAACCTACACCTGACAATCCGGCCCTTGATCTCCAGACGTATATGAAGCATCAGGCAAACCAGTGGAAAGCGATCAGCACGACTGACACTACGCTGTCAGTATGAGCTACTGATAATTGGGACTTCCTAACACACAGCAGGTCATCCCTATGCAGCATTCATCTCATGTACTCGAATTAGCCATTTTCAAGGTCAAACAGGAATGCGTTGCGCAAGTGCCTGTGCTACGCGAAGGGCTTCGTGAAACGTTAAAGACTTTCCCGGGTTTGATCGAATACCGTGCCTACTGCCCCATGAACGACGACCGAATCTTCGCGGACTTAGCCATGTGGGACAGTCTTGAAAACGCCCAGAAAGTGGCAAAGGCGTTCAGCGATGGAGATCCGAGATTCTCTGAATATATGCACGCGATTGAAAATCTTACGTTCATGAGTCATCTGGCCCCAGAGATGAGTTGACCTCACTGACTCTCAGAGCCGGCAAGCGACAACAATGCCTTTGCTGTCAGGCATCGTTGTCGTCACTTCCAGTGCAAGTGTTCTCAGATTAACTATTGCTGAGCTGCCCAGTGCTGCACCCACTATCCACTTATGGGAAAAGTTCACGTTGCAGTACTCCTTTGGGTTGAGGTGTTACGCCAGGTTCTTTTGATCAGTAACGTCAGGTCATGTTGGTTGAAAGAGCTTGAATTCAGGCGTTATCGAACTCGCCCGACATACGACAGCCGGACAGGGGTTTGGTCTGATCGACAGGCATGTCACCCATCCGCCCAACCGGGTAATTAAGGCGAAGTGACGTATCGCTGATGATTCGACATTGTCCATTTGTGCACTTTCTTAAGTGCGTCCAGCTTCAACTATTGTTTGTCGGACGATGAACGATGGCAAATATGCATCTAGGCTGGGTGTGCTGGAATAACCAATTAAACGGACTATGCTGCTTCGACAATGTGCGCAATATTTGTTGTGGGTCATCCGGGTGAACCAGGCAGGTTCCACTCATATATGACCAGAGCGCAACGATTGTGACTGAGTATGCTCTGAGAGAAATCGCTGAGCCATTAGTCCCTCAGTTTGAGTAGTTAATGCATTTGTCATAAACAAGGAAAGCACTATGACGCAATCTCTCAAACCAAAAACCGTGTTGTCGGCTTTCGTCTCATTAGCGATACTCTGTCCACCATGGTGCAAGCTGCCGGCGAAATCCCCCCATCCATTACTACGCCTGATCGCATGGAGACGCGTATCGGTGTGTTGGAGTTCAAGGATGGCGCTCCGACCGAGAAAACCACACAAGATGTCTACGGCACCCTGGCGTTCACTCGCGGCATAGACGCGTTCATGAACAGTTTCTCGGGCGCCTCGGCCTATGCGATTCGTGAGGGCTTTCACAGCATTGGCGCTGAGGACAACCCGCCTGTTCCTCCAACGAAGTTCGTTGAAGGGAGTGACAAGTCGTTCAATACCATTCCACCAAACGATTTTTCCTATTTCCAGATGCTCGACAAGCTTGTGCAACTGGAACCGGCAACCTCGTTCGATCCGGAACTGCTTGGCCAACTGGCTGCCATTGGCATCGCCAAAGGTCACCCCTTCAATCCCGATGCCCGGATGAAAAGTATCCTGACCGACGCAGCGGCGGTGGGCAACGCAGCGGGGCGGTCGCTAAACTGGAGTGGTGCCGACTTTCCCGGTTGGGCCTACTATCCAAATTCAATGTGGGCCAACATGTTGTGGCAGGGTGGCTATAACTTCGAGACTCCGCCGCCGATGATTACCAAGGACGGCTTTTTCAAACCATTCCCGCCAACCGGCGCACGGACACTCGATTCCCGTGCGGCGTTCTATTACGGCTACACCATGGATTCTCCGGGCATGATTATGCGGTTGCCTAACGCGGGCTCGCAGTACCTCATGGGTTTTACGGATGCCGAAAAAAATCCTTTCGATGGTGGCAAGACCTACAAGGTAACCCTGCCACCGAAGATTCCTGCGGCAAAATTCTGGTCATTCACTGTTTACGACAACCAGACGCGATCCATGCTCCAGACTCCGCAGCGCTATCCGCGTGCAGGCAGCCAGACTTATCCTACGCCGGCAGCCACGGAAAACGCCGATGGGACCACGACCCTCTATTTCGGCCCCTCCCAGCCTGCAGAGGCCAAGGCCGGCAACTGGATCCAGACCATGCCCGACAAAGGCTGGTTCACGATCTTGCGCCTCTACAGTCCGCTTGAGCCGTTCTTCACCAAAGAGTGGCGGCCGAGCGAGATCGAACTGGTTCGGTGAGACCACATCCTGGTCAGCGCCACCGTTCGGTCGGCGCTGACCTTAGGGTGGGCTTGCAGCAAGGGAGAAAAATGGTGCGAGTACACTTTACGGAGTGAATACCGAGTCAATCGAAAACGGGCAAACCCTGGAATGGTCGGTGCCGGTCAAACTGACAGTTACTCCACGCTGAGCATTGCATTCGAACCCCTATCCGTATGCGCCTGCTCAGTGGGTATCAAGCATGAAAACAGCCATTACATTGACGATGCCCCAGGTGAGTGCTTTATGCCTTGAACCTTGATCAGCTCTCAGAGCAAGCCACCGAGTCACAACCCGCTTGAGCCTCAAGCTTCGCCCGGTCAGCCTTGCTGATGTATTTCGGCTTTTTCGGGGCCAGTTTGGCACTGGCTTTTTTGGCCTTTTCCTTGAACAACTGCTTCAGTTTTTTCTGACGATTCATGTTTTTACTCGGGTTGTTAGTTCTGCAAGACAGTCGTCTGTCTACGATTCAGGTGTTTGCGTTCCATGACACATATGACATCGCCCCAGCGGATACCCGCCGGGCCGATCGGTTTAGCTAGTCACCGACGCAGGTTTGGATCATCCCAATGTCAGCGGTGCCATCAAGTATGCTCAACGCTGTTGCCGACCAGCCAGCCGAGGACGATCATTATGAGTCGGGCTTGCCTGCTCATACCAGCCGCATTCCCATCTCGACGGCGCGTTGCTCGAATCCGAACTCGGCATACATACGCGCAGCGCGCTCATTGAACGGCCAAACCGTCAGGCGCAAATCCTGAGCATCATGCTCAACGGCCCAGTCCTTGACGAGTTGCATCAGCGCACGACCAATCCCTTTGCCCGAAAACGGCTCGGCGACGCACACCGAGCCGATACGAACCACATTCTGCCGCTGCATCAGCGGCCCGGAGCTCGCCGACAGGTTGGCCGTAATGAATGCTGCGGCCTGATCACCCACATGGGCGATGAAGGCTACATGATCCGGTTTTTCGAAAACGCCTGACCAGTGCGGCAGGTCGCGGGAAACATCGTCGGTAGCCGCCGCATATATGTCGGGGCGCCCAGTGTGGTGCACGGCGTTAAGCAATTGGCCCAACTCGCACAGGGTCAACGCATCGTCGGCAGTTGCGGTTCGATAGGTGATGGTTTCATCCATGATGGGTGAGGCTCCTGATCAAAATCGTTAAGACAAATATCACTGGTCGGTCTTCAAACGCTGTGCCCACGCCTCAATTCTCAACTGAGGACGTGGATTGATGCACCGCCCAATGCGCCATCTCTTGGGCAATGAAGTGATTCACCAGATCGCTGTACATTTTCTCGATGGCGTCCGGATTCAGACCTTCGGTCTGCGCCCACTCACGGCGCGTTGCGAGCATGGCTTTGAAGCGATCCGGCGCACGCACGGATGTTACCCTTGGCCACATCTCTTTTGCAGCTCACCCTCAACGCTCTCATACAGGTCTCATGGCACGACAAATGCGACGTGTTTGTATTGAAAACGTCAGCGCGAAGAACTTTGCGGGTTTATGCCGGTCGACCGGCCATCGACCGCATCAACCCGGTCTGGCCGATTAAAACTATAAAAGGTAAGTGCGATGAGCTGTCTTGTGTGTGCAGGCGCCGCCGAGCGGATTCACTGTCACGGCCCGTGGGAGGAAAGAGATTGCCCCGACTGCGGGCGATATCGAGTGGCCGACGAGCTCTTGTTGGCGTTGATTGAACAGGGGCAAATATTTGATGTGGTTAGAACCAGAGGCTGGCTCGACCGCCAACGCGTAGACACAGCTATCCCCGTCATCAATGTCCATGAAGCCTTGCTGGTGAGTTGAGTGGGTGCCGTGCTGTTTGCATTCGACCTGAGCAGCCACTCACAACCTTGGGCGCTTGGTGCGCCAGATTGTGAGGCAGAAGGTTGCGTTGCTTTTGCGTTCAGATGTTTGCGAGGTTTTCCCGAACCCAATGTTCGGCGGTCGTTACCTCAATTGACTGCTGCTCGTTGAAAGTGCCCGCTTTCGGCCAAGCCACACCTCTGCCTTGGGCAAACACAGCACGGTACTTCTTGGTGTGGTGAGTCGGATCTTTCTCCAATTCCCGGATCAGGTACGCAACAGTCCACACGTTAAGTTTGAACGGGCGCCCGTACACGTTCAAGGAGACCCGCAACCTCTGCGTACGTCACCGTGTCTCCCGATAGATACACGATCTGGTTGCGCAAGCGAGGTTCGAAGAAAACGATTGCCGCTGTCAGCGCACCAATGTCGTATGGCGTCGTGAGCGTCACGCTGTTCTCAAGACTGCCTAGCGCGTTCACGGAATCGTTTTCCAAGTCAACCACTTCGAATACAGGCTTAAAAAGGAAGCTGGTGAACATGCCTGTCGAGATGATTACCCATTCAGTTTTGTCCTGGGCGCGAAGCAATTCGCGTACATCAAGCTGAGCATCGAACAGATCCTGAGGATCTGCCCCTACCGATTACCTCGAAGTCGACACCAGGCGTTCGAGAAACGCCTGGCGGAATTTGACAGTATCGGCCTGAAGACCGCGAAGTTTTTAAACGCGAAGCTCACACAGTGCTTTTTAGCGACCGGGATGTGACGCGGTGTCCTGGCTGATATGTTTGGGGCCTGCGATCGCCCAGGCAATCAGCCCGAACAGCGGCACAAATACGATCAACACAATCCATACCCCCTTGTTATTGGACTTCCCCTCGCTTTTGCGTACCCGGTTGATGGCCCAAAGCTCGATGAGCAGAAGAACTGCCGCCAGTACGATCCATACGATTTCATTTTGCATTGGCTACCTCCTGATGGTCTTTGTTAGGGGGCGTGTGGCGTGGTGGGTTCATTTAATTTGCGACCTCACCGCAGAGATCTGCTTGCTGACGGGCCAGCCCCCTGGATTTGTTGATTGGCTTGCTGACGCTCGGCGCTATATTCTTCCCGCCGCTGGATGAGTCTCCGTCAATGGCTGAATACAGCCTGTCAGTTAGGGAAGAATTGAATGCCGTTCAGGGTGATGGTGGTGGGGGGCTACGGCAACTTCGGTAGCATCGTTTGCAAGCATCTGGCGCTGATGCCGGGCGTCGAGCTGGTGCTTTCGGGGCGTGATCAGCACAAGTTACAGCGCAAGGTCGATGAGTTGAATAGCCAGTCGCTTAACGTCTGCGAAGGCTGGTGCGGCGATGCCATGGGCAGCGCGTTCAGTCCGGCGTTGCGCTCGATGAACATCCAGTTGGTCGTCCACACCGCAGGCCCGTTTCAGGGGCAATCGTATGCGGTCGCCGAGAGCTGTATAGCGGCTGGGGTGAGTTACTGCGACCTTGCTGACTGTCGGACTTTCGTCAATGGCGTGGGCGTCCTCGATGCGCGGGCGAAAGCCGCGGGCGTGGCTGTTCTTAGCGGCTGCAGCTCGGTGCCGACGTTGTCGTCGGCGATCATTGATCAGCAGCGCCATCACTTCTCACGCATCGACTCGATTGAGCATGGCATCTCGTCCTCGGCGAAGATGCCGGGGCTGTCGACGATCGAAGGTGTGCTGGCCTACGCCGGCAAACCCATCAAGCAACTCAGGAACGGCAAGGTGCATGAGGTGCCGGGCTGGCAGGATCTGACCCTGCGCAAAATGCCGCCACTGGGCACTCGCTTGCTGGCCAATGTCGATGTGCCGGACATGGATATTTTCGCCAGCCGCTATGGCGCGCACACTCTGAGCTTCAAGGCCGGCGCGGGGTTGAAGCTCGGCGGTATCGCCAACGGCCTGCTGGCGCAGGCGCTGAAGATCGGGCTGGTTCGCGACCACGTTCGCTGGGCTGCGCGCTTGCATCGTCTGGGCGTGCGATTCGAACGTTTCGGCGACGGTAAAAGCGCCATGTACATCGACATTCACGGGCTCGATGTTGATGGCTTGCCGCTGGCGATGACTGCGCAACTGACAGCCCTGAATGACAAAGGTCCGCAAATCCCCAGCTGCGCGGCCGTGGCGCTGGCGATGAAAATGGCCCAAGGCTATGTGCCGCAATCCGGTGCCCGGCCTTGCGTCGGCGAAATCAGCGTCGATGAATACATGGCGGCCATCAACGATCCGGACAATCTGCGCCTGGTCGTGAACTTCTCCAAAGGGCCGCACTGAGCATGCTCTATCTGGGCCTGAAGTACCTGCACGTCATCGCGGCGATTTTCCTGTTCGGGTTCGGCATGGGTTCCTACCTGTATTTGATCGCCGCCAGCCGCACGGCCAACCCGTTGGTGATCGCACACGTCGCCCGCATGGTGGTGCGCTTTGATACCTGGATCACCACGCCGGCCGGTTTGGTGCAAATCATCACAGGCTTTTTTCTGATGAAACTCTCGGGCCTGCCCATGACCACGGAGTGGGTGGCGACTTCGTTGATCATCTTCTTTTGCGTCGGGGCGCTTTGGTTGCCGGTTTTGCTCTTGCAGAAAAAGCTTTGCGCGATGGCGTCGAGCGCGGGGGAGGCCGGGAAGGGGCTCGATGAAAACTACCGAGCCGTTTACAGAAAGTGGTTCTGGATGGGCGTTGCCGGTTTTGCCGGGATGTTCGTGATTGTGCTGATGATGGTGACGAAGCTGACACCGGTTCAACTGCTCAACGTTCTGGTTTAGCTGCTGGCGGCGCGGGAAGACGCGCAGCACCTTCAACGGTTGGCAACGGCTGGGCGCTACCAGGCGATTCGCATGCTGCGCCTCACCCAACGCCTCAAGAAATATCGATCTGGTACCTGAAGCCTTCCGCCGCCGCCCGGGAAATTCGGTATTCGAGTGGGCTGCGGTCATACCCCAATGCGGTGCGTTCGATGGTGACGACCGGGGAGCCTTCCTTGATCGAGAGGATTGTGGCCATGGCCGGGTCGGCTTCCCCCACCGTCAGCGTCTCGCTTGCCGAGGCGATGCATTGGCCGCACTGGGTTTCATACAAAGGGTAGAGCAGCTCGCCGAAACTTTCGGAATCCATGCTCAGCAATGCGCCAAAACGTGTGGCGGGTAGCCAGATGTCCTCGTGAAACAGTGTGCGGCCTTCGACCATCCGAAGGCGTTCCATGCTCACGACTTGCTCGCCGTCTTGCAGCTTTAGCGCATTGGCCACGGCTAGCGATGGTTTTTGCAGCGTTTTGGCAAGGATGCGACTGGTGGGTATTTCGCGTCCGCCGCTGGCATTCACCTGCCGAAAGAAGCGCGCCAGCGAGGCGTCGAAATTAGGTCGGCGCACGAAGGTGCCGCGGCCCTGGCTGCGCAGGAGCAGGCCTTCATTGACCAGCGTTTCCACAGCCTTGCGCACCGTGCCGATCGCGACACCGTAGTGTTTGGTCAGCTCCGCTTCGGTGGGAATGGGCGCCCCTGGCGTCCATTCACCAGCGGCAATCTTGGCGAGCATTTCTTCTCGCAGGCGTTGATAAAGCGGCAAGCGCTCGTCGTATCCGAGTGTCGAGGCGTTCATTTTTGGGGCAGTCCATTCCGGCAGGCGTCGCTACTTTATCACCAACAAGTCGTTTGACAGATATCCGGCGCTGAATATATGGTGGTGTAGTCATATATATGAATAGATGTATTTATATGAATCTGCCGCCAACCGTCGCTTGGGCCTCATGGCCCGATCTCACGAACGCTGCAGATTGTTAGCCATAACAACAAACGCTCAGGGTTATCTGTTTATGACCAGTCTTCATGCGCCTGCCCTCCGTGGTGTGGACACCCACGCCCACATCTTCCGCCAAGACCTGGCGATGGTTGCCAGCCGTCGCTACAGCCCGCATTACGATGCTTTGGTTGAGCAGTATCTGGGCCATCTTGATCGCAATGGCTTGTCACACGGCGTGTTGATTCAGCCGAGCTTTCTGGGCACCGACAATCACTTCATGCTTGACGCGTTACGCCGCTATCCACAGCGCCTGCGTGCGGTGGCGGTCGTTGACGCTGATGTCAGCGAAAACCACTTGGATGAATTGGCCGAGGCCGGTGTGGTGGGCATCCGTCTGAACCTGATTGGCAAGACACTGGCCGACTACAGCAGTCCTGCTTGGGTTGCGCTGTTCGTGCGTTTGGCACGGCGCGGCTGGCAGGTGGAGGTTCAGCGGGGCATCGATGATCTGGCGCTGATCGTGCCCGTCATCAGGGCGTGCGGCGTGACGGTTGTGATTGACCACTTTGGCCTGCCGACAGGTGGCATCGATCTTGAGAATCCCGCTCATACGGCTTTTCTCGCACTGCTGGCAGACACGCACGTATGGCTCAAGTTGTCCGCTCCCTACCGTAGCCAATCCGATCTGGCCCAGGCAACGCAAGTGCTGGCACTGCTGCGCGAGGCGAGCGGTGGCATCCAGCGACTCCTCTGGGGCAGCGACTGGCCCAACACCCAGTTCGAAGATCAAGCGAGCTATGACCAGCAGGTGGCCTTCATCGAAAGGTTGCTGCCGGATGCGGGCGAGCGCGCCCAAGTGTTGAAGGAAAATCCGGCAACGCTGTTCGGATTCAACGTTTCCCGCTAAACAATCAATAACAACAATAGGACTTCCATCATGATGAGCCTGCTCGTCGTCGCGGCAATCGTTGTCGCCGTCGCCCTTGGTTACAAAACCAAGATCAATATCGGTCTGTTCGCCATCGCGTTTGCCTACCTGATCGGCTGTTACGGCATGGGCCTCAGCCCGTCGGAAGTCATCGGCATGTGGCCGCTGAAGATTTTCTTCATTATTTTCTCGGTTTGCCTGTTCTACAGCTTCGCCACGGTCAACGGCACCCTTGAAAAACTGGCTGAGCATCTGATTTATCGCAGCCGGTCGATGCCGCAACTGTTGCCGTTTGCGGTCTTCTTCACCGCGACCGTCATTTCAGGGATGGGCGCGGGTTATTACACGGTGCTGGCATTCATGGCGCCGATCACGTTGCTGCTCTGCGAACGCACAGGCATGAGCCTGATCATTGGCGGCATGGCGGTAAACTACGGCGCCTTGAGCGGGGCCAATTTCGTCTCGAGCCAGAGCGGCATCATCTTCCGTGGACTGATGGTCAACGCGGGGATCGCGGAAAATGACGCGTTCATCAACTCAGCAGCGATCTTCGCCAGCACGTTGGTGATACCTCTTCTGGTGATTTCAGCTTTGGTGTTCCTCACTGGCCACGGCAAGGCGATGAAAGCCAGCGCTTATGTAGTAACCGAGCCGACGCCGTTGAATCGCGAGCAGAAAACCACGCTTTGGCTGACGCTGGCGATGATGGCGATCGTACTGGCCGCGCCCATCGCGCATATCGTTTTCCCGGCCAACGCGACCGTGAGCTTTATCAATTCGAAGATGGACATCGGGCTGATCGCCAGTCTGTTCTCAGTGATTGCGCTGCTGCTCAAACTGGGTGACGAGCGCAAGGTCATGGCGACGGTGCCTTGGGGAACGTTGATCATGATTTGCGGCGTGGGCATGCTGATTTCGGTTGCGATCAAAGCCGGGACCATCGACGTGCTGGCCTCGTGGATGGGCAGTAGCATCCCGCCGATCATGGTGCCGATCGTCTTCGGCGTCGTGGCGGCTTTCATGTCGCTGTTCTCCAGCACGCTGGGGGTCGTGACGCCAGCGCTGTTCCCGATGGTGCCGCCGATTGCTTCGACGCTGGGGCTCGATCCGATGATCCTGTTCGTTGCCATCGTCGTGGGCGCCCAAGCGACCTCTATCTCGCCGTTTTCCTCGGGTGGTAGCCTGATCCTCGGCTCGTGCCCCACGGAGCAGAGCCGCGCTTCGCTGTTTCAGCATCTCCTGTTTCGCGCGGCACCTCTGGGCTTTGTCGCGGCTTTGGTGTTCAACGCACTGATGACGTTTGTCTTTTAAAAACGCCCTTGGCCCGACGCAAAGGCGTCGGGCCTCATTTGAGTCGATTGCGAGCAACGATGACAACGTGAGACTGGTTCTCAGGCACGCTTGGGCAGTATCCAGTTCGGACGAATGAAATGGCAGGTGTAGCCATTCGGGATGCGTTCCAGATAATCCTGGTGCTCCGGTTCTGCTTCCCAGAACGGCCCCGCCGGTGCGATTTCGGTCACCACGCGGCCAGGCCATAGCTGTGAGGCATCGACATCGGCAGCGGTGTCCTCGGCGATGTCGCGTTGCTGTTCGCTGAGGTAATAGATCGCCGAGCGATAGCTGGGGCCACGATCATTGCCTTGACGGTTGGGTGTGCTGGGGTCGTGTATCTGAAAGAAAAACTCAAGGATCTGCCGGTAGCTGATCACCGCAGGATCGAAAACGATTTCGATGGCTTCAGCATGATTGCCGTGATTGCGATAAGTGGCGTTCGGCACATCGCCGCCGGTGTAGCCAACCCGCGTTTTCAACACGCCCGGATAGCGCCGCAGCAAGTCTTGCATGCCCCAGAAGCAGCCGCCGGCGAGGATGGCGGTTTCGGTTTGACTGGTCATGGTTTGTCCTTCCCTTTGGGGATGTTGGGTATAGCGATGGTTATGAGGGCGCGTTGACCGATTCCAAGGTTGAACGGCGCGAATAACGCAGGCGGTATCCAGCACTCAAGAAGGGGGGGTAAGCACAGTGCACGCATTAACTCGCCCCGTGATCCACTCACGGCTGTACGCCAGCACGCTGTTGGCAATCGCGGTCGGAAAGTGAATAAAACCATGGGGGGAAGAGGGCAGTTGGTACACCTCGACAGGGGCTGACGCCCTCCAGCGCTCGGCGATTTCGAGGGTGTCGTCGCGCAGCGGGTCCAGTTCGCCGGCAAACATCAGCACCACCGATCTGGCTGGCGCGCAGCAGTGTTTGAATCATCCGTGGCAGGACGCGATTGCGAATCTTAAAGCGCGGTAACCAGGCGAGCTTCTTGTTGAAATCACGCACTTGCGCCAACTCCCGCTCGCCCTGCGGCCAAGGCGTCTTGCTGCGTGGGTTAGTCATCCGCGATTCTTGATCAAGATGGAAAAATTCAACGCAGCGGCGACACACAACCAAGCCAGATAGGGAAACAGGATCAGGCCGGTGACCAGATCAAGCTGCAACGCCATCACCACCATGGCCGCGACGACCAGCCAGAGCAGCGTCAGGATCACCATGGCGGCGAAAACGTGGTGGGCGCCAAAGAAGACCGGCGTCCACAGGGTATTGAGCGCGATCTGCGCCGCCCATAACGCCATCACCGTTTGGCTGCCGGGGATCAGGCTCAGTCGGTATCCGGCCCAGGCCAACAACAGATAGATTACCGTCCAGGCCACCGGAAACGCCCAGTTGGGCGGCGTGAAGCCAGGCTTGGTCAGCGATGCATACCAGGGGCCCGGTTTGAAAATGACGCCTGTGCTCGCGGCAGCCGCGCAGGCCAGAAGAAAAATGAAGAAGGTCATCGCCAGTCCTTAGCTGTACTCAGCTTTTGGGGGAGTGTAAGGAAAGGACGCCCTGCGCGGCGAAAAGTTTGGATTGAGCGCCGAGATTTATCTGTTTACCGCCAGTAAGTCGCAGTCGCCATGCCGTTGAACTAATAACTGACCGGTGCGTCAGGATAATCAGTGGCTTCTTCCTTCATACGCGGGTGACACCATGCACAACTACCTTTTGCAATACCGTTTCAACGACGAGCCTCGTACTCATCTGTTCGAACTCAAACAGCCACAACTGGCCGAACACGAGGCTGCGATGCACCTGCTGGAACTGCATCTGGGCGATGCGGAAAATGGCCTGGTCATGCCCACGGCGGACTCGACACCCCAAGAGATAATTGCGCAGGCTGAACGGGTGGGGATTACGCGGATTGAGATCATCACGCCAATCGACAATTAACCACGGCTCACCTGTTGGAGCGGGCTTGCTCGCGAAAGTGGTGTGTCAGCTGAGGTGATAGTGGCTGATACGACCCCTTCGCGAACATGCTGCTCAGGCTTTAGAAAGCCTGGGCTCAACGACGGTGGGACAACCGCCAAGCGTGCTGTGCAGCCAGTCCTTGGCCGGCCGGTGTCCGGGCACTCGATCTCGACGTGCGCACGTTTCACCGTGATATCGGGCTGATACATCATTCTCGCCGAAGCTTTACCGAACCTCTGCGGATGCTGGATGAACTGGTCAGTGATCAATTCAACAGTGGTTTGAGCTAACGGCGAGCGTCGATTTTTTTCTCAGCCTGGGTCAAAAGGAGATATCCGAATGCGAGTACTTGTATATTCCCGAAAAGGAAAACCGCGACGACTGCGCAGAAACTGGAAAATACTGGCATGGACCGGAAAAAAGGCCAACCGAGCACCTCTGACTGGGTTATTCGCAGCACTCAACCCGGTAGCATCGAGCGTATCGAAGCCTGGTTCGGCAGCCACGGCTACGACCCACACCGTCACGACACCTACTCGATAGGTCGCACGCTGGCGGGCGTGCAGAGTTTTCACTACAAGGGTTCGCTACGCCACGGGGTGCAGGGCAACACGCTCGTGCTTCACCCCGATGAACTTCATGACGGCATGGCCGGCACGCAAGCAGGTTTTCATTACCGTATGGCTTACGTTGATCCAGCATTGATCCAGACAATCTTGGGGGGCGAACCTTTGCCCTTTATCGCCGGTGGGCTTTCGAACGATCCGCGCCTTTACCATGCCAGCGAAGCATTTGTGCAAGCGATGGATAACCCTATGGAGACGCTGGAGGAACAGGACGCCCTGTATGACCTGGCAATGGCGTTGCGTGCCGTCGCGGGTAAGTCGCGTGGCCGTAAGCGTCTGGATTATCTCTCTGCCGAACGTGCCAGAGCATTCATCCTGGAAAATATGCACTTGGGTATTACGTTGGAAATGCTCGAACAGGCTAGCGGGAGAGAGCGCTGGAGCCTGTCACGCGACTTCAGAACGCTCTATGGCACCAGCCCCTACCGCTTTGTCACACTACGACGTCTTGACCGCTTTCGCCGTCTTGTCCTCGACGGTTTCACATTGGTGGACGCCGCCCTCGCCGCAGGCTTTCACGATCAGAGTCACATGACCCGACATTTCACACGCTGCTATGGCGTCCCACCCATGCGTTGGCTGGAACGCTTGCGGCCCGCACGCTGACTTGCAGGATCGTACAAGCGCGATGCATTCATTGTTCGATAGGCTGACGACCTCAACTACAGAGGATCTGTCATGCCTGAGTCCCATCACCCACAAACATCGCTCCCCATAAACCTGGCGCAAAAGGCTTCGCTGATCGATCAGCAATGGAGCCCTCGGGTCGTCGCTGAAATGAACGACTACCAGTTCAAGGTTGTGCGAATCGAAGGCGAATTCATCTGGCACTCACACCCTGAGACCGACGAAGCATTTATTGTGCTCGAAGGCACCTTGCGCATCGACCTGCCAGAGGGATGCGTCCATGTGAATCCTGGGGAGTTATATGTGGTGCCGCGCGGGGTAGTGCACAGGACGGCGGCGCAAAGTGAAGCGAAACTGATGATGATCGAACCACGAGGCATTTTGAACACGGGCCATGAACAGGGTGAGCGAACTGCCTTGAGTGACGTCTGGATATAGGTTCAGCGCCCAAACGGCCAGGCATGCATAATTGCAGTTCACTTGACCACCGGCTTGCCTTGCCACTGACCAGTCAATTGCATCCGAGCTGACTCTTTTCGCTCGTGGAGGTTAAAACAGCATTGAGGCTCGCGCGTATAGAGATGGGGAAACAAGGGAAAGACCTTATGCCAAACGTATGCTTTTGGCCGTTTTCTGCCCGTTGCGAGAGGCAGAAAGCGATCCAAAGCAGCCCTTCATGAAGGGCAGAGTTCGGCCAAAAGCGGACAATCTTTCAGCCAACGCAACAGTCAAGCATTTGGAGCGTTCTTCACGTCCTATAGCAGACTCCTACCGGCCAAACCACTACAGGCTATGTACGCACCCACCAGTACATCCGTATTTTTTATTGACGCCCCAAAAGGTGTTCAGTATCGTCCTGCCTCCCTCCTTTCTGGCTGCCTCTGCCGTGAACCGCCCAGGCGTTAACTCGCGAAGCGGTCATACAAGTTGCCGACACTTATACTGCCGCTATCTACTAGCGCGCGTCATTTTCGATATCAAGTGTAAAGGATGATTCTATGATCATTCGTCAGGCGACTAACGCCGACTATCCACAACTGCTCAACATTTGGCTGCGCTCCGTTCGAGCCACTCATCACTTCCTGCAAGAATCCGACATTGAGGCATTGCTTCCTCAGCTCCGCGACATCTACCTACCCGCTGTTGAATTATGGGTTGCGGTAGATGCCGAGGACTGCCCGCTAGGGTTCATCGGGCTCAATGAAAACCACGTTGAGATGCTCTTCATCGAGCCAGATTTGCGAGGGAAAGGTATTGGCCGCGCGCTGCTGGATCATGCCCGCAGTTCGCGCAGTCAGATGAGTGTTGATGTGAATGAGCAAAATCCCGAAGCAGTAGGGTTCTACTTGCATTACGGGTTTATTCGAACAGGTCGTTCCCCGCTGGATGGCGAGGGCCGCCCCTTCCCCTTGTTGCATCTGAGCCTGGCCGGCTAGAGCCATAATCGTGGATCGCCCCGAAACTTCTGCTTCGGGGCGATTCAAAATCAGATTCACTCTGATGCTGTGATCTTGGCTTGGCCGCTGCCTTGAAGGGTTTGACCGTCCGTAATGGGTCGATTGCTGCTCGTCAGGATTGGCATTAATCGGCCAAAAGCTACCACTCAGCGCGACTCGATAATTCCAACCCGAACATGCATCATCAGGCCGCCACGATCCCGTCGTGGCATCGAAGCCATAAGTGCAGAACCTGCCCGCCTGCACGAATTAGCCTTTTGAAATGGAAGTCATCTCATGTTCGAACGTAACAAGCTGGTTCCGGAGTTAATGGTCACCAACCTGGATAGCAGCCTGGCTTTTTGGGTTTCTTGCTTGGGGCTCAAAATAGCTTATCAACGTCCGGAAGACGGATTTGCATACCTTGATTTGAACGGTGCTCAAGTAATGCTTGAGCAGATTGATTCGGACGCGGGGCAATGGCTGACTGCGCCGTTGACTAAGCCGTTTGGAAGGGGCATCAACCTACAGATTGATGTTGAGGCTGTCGCACCCATCATCCAAAAACTTGATCTGGCTGGATTTCCACTCTATCGAGAATGCAAAGACACTTGGTATCGGGCAGATAGTGTAGAAGTAGGCCAGCGCGAATTCATCGTCCAGGATCCCGACGGCTATCTTGTAAGGTTGGTAGAGCGGTTGGGGGAGAGACCGGCTTGCTCAATCTGAAACTGGGCAAAGCCTACCGTCAGCTTTGTGCCGGTGCAGCCCTTCACGACAGGCAGCATCCGGCCAATAGCTGCCTGTCAGAACCGGCTGAAATCGACCCATTGCTGCCTGTCGTAACAGTTGCCGGCCTAGCGTGGATATCTTTGCCAGCGCTATTGTGCGCACCATGTACCCACAAAAACTTGGAGCCCAATGATGAGGGCAGAACGCTATCGAGTTCGCTTAATGTTCGAATGGGGCGGCGGTTGCCTTTGGTGTGGAAACAATATTGCCCGGGATAAATTTTCTGTAGGGCCTATTGAAGAGAGGCTACCACTCAGTAACGAAGTCCAGGCAATGCTTAACGAGCTTTCACAGTGGCATGACACCTCGCTGAACTGGGACTATCCACCTGATCCCGGCCCTTGGAGTGCAGACGATTACGCAAGATTTGACGAGGCCGCCGCTAAATTACTGAAATCCATCCAACAGGAATTGGGTGAAGAATTCGAGGTGGTGTACGAAAAACTTTAGCTTATCGGTGTGAGCCTTCGACCTGATTCTGATAACGAAAGGATGCAGCTATAGATCGGTAGCCCACCTTTGCAACAGGCCGCCACTACCCAAAGCAGACATTTCAGCTTCTTGATCAGTAGGCAGCCCCCGCCAGTCCTAAAATCGAGACGGCGGTTCATTTCCAGCTTTGATCTGTGAAAAGACATGGTCTGGATCTGCCTGGCACCAATATCTGAACAGAAGGCGAGGTTCGGTATCCCCAAAATACTGACTCAGGAAGCTCTCGGCGGGGATTAGCAATTTAGTTTCTGGCCATTGCTGAGCTAAAACACCTATGTGTTTGCCAGACGAACAAATAATCCACGTCGCCTTGCCTCCACTGATGCCAGGCAGGTAACCCATACCTTGGATCGCTTCGAACAAAGCGCGCAGTGTTACTGCTGGATCAAGCCTGATTGATGTCCTATGACTTTCCAGATCATCCCCTGCATGCACGCTATCCCGATCAATTTCAATGACCAACATGAATGTTCCTTGTTAGCGTCGTGTGGTTACTAGAATGCCAGCGTAGGGATGCCAGCAGCTATCTGTCTACAGTCCGCTTTTGGCCGGTAGCAGTCGCTCGCCAACGTCCGCTTCTGGCCGACCTCTGCCGGTCAAGGCCACGAATCGTGCAGGTCAAATACGACGCAAGCAACAGATCAAGTCGAGTGCAAAAGTGTGGTCAAATCCATGCAATGACACGGAGCACTCTGTCGGCATTGAGCCGCTTTTGACCCAACGAGGCCAGTGGACACTGGCTTCACAGAGAGATAGCGTCGTCCCATTCGACTCAGGGGCTGCGCCATGGATGTTATTGCCAACTACTCAAATGAGCACCATCGCGTCGCCGTCATGGCGCTATGGGAAGCTGTTTTCGGCTACGAAACCGCGCATAACACCCCCAGCCTTGCCATAGACAAAAAACTGGCCGTTACGGATGGGCTCTTTTTTGTGGCGCTGGCAGGGGATGAGGTTGTCGGTACCGTTCTTGCGGGGTACGACGGCCATCGTGGGTGGTTGTATGCGGTTGCAGTGCATCCGGTCCATCGTAGAAAAGGCTTGGGCGCAAAACTTGTACATCATGCTGAGAACGCCTTGATCCTGCGTGGCTGTATGAAAATCAATCTACAGATCGTCAGCACAAATGAAAGCGTCAAAAGCTTCTACGAGTCTCTGGGCTACTCGACCGAACCGCGTATCAGTATGGGGAAGAAGATCGAGTCGAATATCACGATACCCAGGGAGTAAATTACGCTCTGCCAAAGCCGAAGAGCGAGGAACAGTGCGTAAAGACGGGACGCTTTAGTGTCTTTGGCGGCTCTCGGAAAGCAATGATCGCTGTGATCTGCATAATATATTGCTAGATGTTGCTGAGGCGGCTGATTGTTGTTAGATTGCGCGCCTTAAAAATTAACAGGGACACGTTATGTTTCTTATCTGGCAAGGCTGGGGCATCCTTTCTATTCTTTTTCCTTTGGTGGGCTTGATATCTTTCGCCGGGCTTCCCAATGGTCTTGGTGTCGGTATCGGTTTACTGGTTGCGGCGGCTGCCAATGCTTATATTGGCCACAAGCTGAATAATGCACCCGGCAAAACCTATATTGATCCAGCCACCGGTGGCGAAGTGGTTTTTCGCAAAAAGCACACGTTGTTTTTTGTGCCCATGCAGTACCTCTCGGTACTCATGGTAATCGTCGGACTGTTTGCATTGCTTAATCTGCAATAAACAAGGAGGCGCGTGGTTTCTATTGACTCGCACGCGCTCTTTTTTATCAAGGCCCGCTTAAGGATTTTCCTGATTGCTTAATTGCTCTGGTTTTGCTTGAGAACTTGTTTTTACAACGGCTGGTCGGGCAGTTTTTATTTCGAGCAAAGTGCGTATTACATTCAATGCATGCCAAGCCTGAATATTCTAAGGCTTACGGGATCTGAAATACGCTGCCAATTACCTTTAGCGCCTGTTTGCCGTCAGTATTGTAGAGCCGGTGCAAAAGCGTCTGATCGGTAATTCGATGCAAGCGGAAGTGGTTATAGAAAGCCTGGCCAAAACGCTGGCCCTCGAACTCGCCGATATCCCAAAGACGGAGGAAGTTGTCATAGGCGGCGCGCTCGATTTCCAGTTTTGATTGGCGCTCCATCCGCACCTCACTCATTAGTCCGCTGATTGGCTTCAGAGCAAACTCCACGAAACCCCGACATAAACCCCCATCCCTTCACCCGGCGTCGACCGCGCAGCATCCAGCCCTTTGTCGTCATACCCCGGCGTGACCGTCGCCGCATAGCGCTTGTTGGTCAGATTGCGCATATCCACCCAAGTCTGCCAGTCACCCTTCGGCGCGTTGTAACCCACAGTCGCGCCAAACAGCGCATACGGATCGGCGTAGTAGCTGTTGGCGTAATCCACCGCTACTTTTGACACCAGTTGCGTATTCACAGCAGCGAAGAACCCCTGCGGCCAGTCGTAACGCAACGCCCCTTGGTAGTAGTGCATCGGCAGCCCCGGCAAACGGTTGTCGCCAAAACGATCATCATCGCGATAGTGGAAGTCGCTGAAGGTGTATGCCTGACGCAGGCTCAACTGTCTGCCATCGGCGGCTGACCAGAGTTTGCTGTTAAGGCTGGCTTCGACGCCTTGGTGGATGGTCGGGCTGGCATTGAGTTCGTAAGGCGTTACCGCGTTGGCGTCCGGCAGCACCGACAGCAATTCGTGACGCACTTGTGCGTAGTACCAGGCCAGGCTCCATTCGCCGAGGACGCTGTCGCCGCGTCCGCCGAGTTCCAGGGTGGTGGCGGTCTGGTTTTGCAGTTTGATCGGGTCTTTCTGGGTGCCGGTGGCGGCGCCGTTACCCGCCGGGAAGCGCACGTTGGAACTGTAGATCAGCGACCACGGGTGCGGCGCCTCGACCGCGCGACTGAGGTTGCCGAACACTTGCACCTCAGGCGCGATCTGGTAACGCAGCCCGAGGCGCGGGGCGTAGTCCCAGTCGTTCATGCTGGTTTTGCCACCCCCTTCGGGGTAGGTGACGGCACTTTCGCGACGGGTGTAGATGGCGGCGAGGCCGGTGGTCAGCCACAGGTCGTCGGCGATTTCCAGGTCGTTGCCAACATGCAGAACGGTGTCCGAACCCTGATAAGTGAAGTTGCGCATGCGCGTGCCGGGCGCGTAGTGGGCCGTATTACCGGTGGGGATTCGTACAAATTCACTGGCGCCGTCGTTGGGCAGGTGTTTGGTCACGCGCAGGCCAACGCTGCTGCGGCTTTCCATGCCAAGCAGGGTGTCGCGGCGCTTGTAGTCGAAGGTGCCGCTGACGTCGGTGTAGGCGACCTTCAGGCGGTTGGGGCCTTCGCGCAGGTCCATCGGGTAATCGTGGTAGACGAGACCGGTCTGGATGCTCGAATCGTCGTCGATGTAGAACGTGGTTTTGTTGCCGATGAAGGTGCTGCCTGGCTGTTTGCGGCTGTCGTCGCGGGACACGTAAGCCGGGTTGGCCGCGCGAGGATCGTGTTCGATGGCGTGCTTGGTCACGCGCCCGGCGAGGTCGTTGTCGGTCTCGCGGTAGCGGATGTAGAACCGCGTTTCCAGGTTCGGGTTGAAGCGATAACCGACGTTGGCGATCACGCCTTTGCTCTCGCTGGCGGTGTGATCCTGATAGCCGTCGGCGTTCGAGTCGGTCAGCGATAGGTAGTAATCGAAGTCGCCCAGCACTTGTCCGGAACTGACCTGACGCTGCTGATAGCCATGGCTACCGGTGGCGTAACGCACTTGCAGTGTCGGCGCGTCGTAGCCGGTGTGGCTGACGTAATCGATGGCACCGCCCAGCGCCAGTGAACCACGATCAAAACCGTTGGCCCCGCGCAGCACTTGCACATGGTCGACCCACAACGGTTCGAGCAATTCGTACGGTGTGCCGCCGGGGCCGGTGAGAGGCAGGCCGTCGAGCATCGTGTACAGCCCCGACGCATGGGCGCCCGGTGCGCGGTTGATGCCCGAGCCACGGATTGAAATCTTCACGCCTTCATTGCCCGCCGACTGCGCGTAAACCCCCGGCTGATAAGCCAGCACATCCTGATTGCTCGCCACACGACCTTGCAACGGTTGACGCATGTCGACCACGTTGGTGCCGCCGGGCACTTGCTCCAAGCGGGCCTTGGCGTCTTCAACAGAAGCGTGCGTAGCGCTGCGGTCCTCTGCCGAAATCAGTACCTGTCCCAACTCAATGCCTTGAGTCTCGGCCATGGCCGGGCAGGCGAGGGCCAGGCTCAGCAGGGCAGTGGGCAGGGATTTAGGCGAGGGCATCGAGAGAACTCCAGCAAAGAGAAACGGGCAATGAACAGTGCGACGCAAGAAAGAACGAAGGAAACACATGGCGATTCGGTTTTTGCCCAGGACGCCGCCCGTCGACTGCGCTGAACCGGCGGGGTGTCCCTTGTTTCTATCTAGCAAGTCCCAAACGAGATCACCCAATGTTCGAGCAGCGAAAGAAAGAATTACTGTCAGCGTGGCGCGAACTGGCGACTCAGGCGAACTCGCAGATGGACCCGGAGCAGCAGTATGACGAGTTGCTCAAGGCCGCCGACAATATGGAGGCACAAGGACTGATCAGCAGCACCGAGTGGCGGCAGTTGGTACGGGATGCGGGCAGCGTATTCACCAAGGGCGTAGGCCGGGCACAAGGCCAATAGATTGGGTGGCGCCACCTGGCGGCCAACCCCGAAAGCACAAGACTTCCCGCTCAAAAACCGGATAATGGCCGCCATTCGTTTAGCCGTATTCTGGTAATCCCGCATGGAAATCAAGGTCAACTTTCTCGACAACCTTCGACTTGAAGCCAAGTTCGACGACTTCACGGTGATCGCCGATCAGCCCATTCGCTACAAGGGCGATGGCTCGGCACCGGGGCCGTTCGACTACTTCCTCGCGTCGTCGGCCCTGTGCGCGGCTTACTTTGTGAAGTTGTACTGCGACACCCGCAACATTCCTACCGATAACATTCGCCTGTCGCAGAACAACATCGTCGACCCGGAAAACCGCTACAACCAGA
This sequence comes from Pseudomonas sp. NPDC087614, assembly GCF_044743485.1. NCBI lineage: Bacteria > Pseudomonadati > Pseudomonadota > Gammaproteobacteria > Pseudomonadales > Pseudomonadaceae > Pseudomonas > Pseudomonas sp. NPDC087614. The sequence goes on from NZ_JBIUWN010000034.1 coordinate 50,368, forward strand.
TCTTCAAGATCCAGGTTGAATTGCCGGCGGACATCTCCGACAAGGATCGCCAGGGCATCCTGCGCTCGATCGACCGTTGCACGGTGAAGAAAGTCGTACAGACCGGTCCTGAGTTCATCATCGAAGAGGTCGAAAGCCTCGATGCCGATGCTCAGGCATTGCTGATGCCGATGTCGGATTCGCAGGCGGGCACTTACATTGCCGGCAAGGACCTGCCGCTGGAGCAGACCATCGCCAACATGTCGGGGATCCTTGCCGACCTGGGCATGAAGATTGAAATCGCTTCGTGGCGCAACATCGTTCCCAACGTCTGGTCGCTGCACATTCGCGATGCACAGTCACCGATGTGTTTCACCAATGGCAAGGGCGCGACCAAAGAAGGCGCACTGGCCTCGGCACTGGGCGAGTTCATCGAGCGCCTGAACTGCAACTTCTTCTACAACGATCAGTTCTGGGGCGAAGAGATCGCCAATGCGCCGTTCGTGCATTACCCGGACGAACGCTGGTTCAAGCCCGGCCCGAAAGACGAATTGCCGAGTGAAATCCTCGACCCCTACTGCCTCGATATCTACAACCGCGATGACGAGTTGCGTGGTTCGAACCTGATCGACACCAACTCCGGCAACACTCAGCGCGGCATCTGCTCGCTGCCGTTTGTGCGCCACTCGGACAATGAAGTGGTGTACTTCCCGTCCAACCTGATTGAAAACCTGTTCCTCAGCAACGGCATGAGCGCCGGCAACACCTTGGCTGAAGCGCAAGTGCAGTGCCTGTCGGAAATCTTTGAGCGCGCCGTCAAGCGCGAAATCCTCGAAGGCGAAATGGCGCTGCCGGATGTACCGCAGGACGTGCTGGAGAAATACCCAAGCATTCTGGCCGGTATCAAGGCACTGGAAGAGCAGGGTTTCCCGGTACTGGTCAAGGATGCGTCGCTGGGCGGTGAATTCCCGGTGATGTGCGTCACCTTGATGAACCCGCGCACCGGCGGCGTGTTCGCGTCGTTTGGCGCGCACCCGAGCCTTGAAATCGCGCTGGAGCGCAGCCTGACCGAATTGCTGCAAGGGCGCAGTTTCGAAGGCCTGAACGACTTGCCGCAGCCGACCTTCTCGGGGCAGGCCGTGACGGAGCCGAACAACTTCGTCGAGCATTTCATTGACTCAAGCGGTGTGGTGTCGTGGCGGTTTTTCAGCGCCAAACCGGACTTCGAATTCGTCGAGTGGGACTTCTCCGGCCAAGGTGAAGACTCCAATGGCGAAGAAGCCGCCACACTGTTCGGCATCCTCCAAGACATGGGCAAAGAAGCCTACATGGCGGTCTACGAGCACATTGGCGCCAAGGCCTGCCGCATCCTGGTGCCGGGCTACTCGGAAATCTATCCGGTCGAAGACCTGATCTGGGATAACACCAACAAAGCCCTGCAATTTCGCGCCGATATCCTCAACCTGCACAACCTGAGCAAAGTCGGCCTGCGAAACCTGGCGACGGGCCTGGAAAAAAGCGAGCTGGACGACTACACCGATATCACCACGCTGATCGGCATCGAGTTCGACGACAACACGCCGTGGGGCAAGCTGACGATTCTTGAGCTGCGCCTGCTGATCTACCTCGCCTTGCAGAAGTTTGATCAGGCCAAAGATCTGGTCGAAGCCTTCCTGCAATACAACGACAACACCGTTGAGCGCGGCCTGTTTTATCAAGCCGTGAACGTGGTGCTGGAAATGGAGCTCGACGAAGACCTGGAACTGGCCGATTACGAAGCCAACTTCCGCCGTATGTTCGGTCACGAGCGGATGGATGCGGCGATCGGTTCGGTAAACGGCAGCGTGCGCTTCTATGGTCTGACGCCAACCAGTCTGAAACTGGAAGGTCTGGATCGGCATTTGCGTCTGATCGAGAGCTACAAGAAGCTGCATTCGGCGCGGGCAAATGTGAAGGGCTGATCCTGTAAAACGTGGCCGTGATGACCGGTGGCGAGGGAGCAAGCTTCCTTGCCACCGGTTGACGGTCTGATCAGGTCGAATCGGGTCACTTCAATTCAAGGTCGCCACCGCCGATTGCGCGCAGGAAAAGGGTCACTTGCTCTTTCATACGCATTGGCACTTCTTCCAGCCGCCAATACTTAGCGACCATGCGCAGCATCGGCCAATTGCCCCGTATCAACCCGCACAAACACCGAGTCACCCACCGCTGTCAGCACCTCCCCCGCAAACACCTCGCAGATCACCCGGGTCTTGCGCCCGACTTCACCTTCGACTTTTGCCCGTAAGGTCAGCGCAATGCCCATCGGCGTCGGTTTGATGAACTTGATGCCGAGATTGCCGGTCACGCAGTCAATGCGGGGCAGGGTGCCAGGCTCGCGATTTTGCGCACGGTAGTGATAGGCCATTGCCGTCCAGTTGGAATGGCAGTCGACCAGCATCGCGATCAATCCGCCGTAGACCAGGTCCGGCCAACCACAGTATTTGGCGTCCGGCATATGCTCGGCGAGGACATGCACGCCGTCTTCATGCCAGTGGCTTTTGATGTGCAACCCGTGCGGATTGCGGCCGCCGCAGCCGTAGCAAACGCCTTCAGGCGCGGCGCTGTCTTGCAGGGAGGTGTCGAGGCTGGACATGGGGTTGGTCATCCTGGCGTGGTGAGTCCGGTCAGACGCAGGCATTTCTTGCAAGGCCGGTCGGAGGGGCGATTGTAAGCGTTAGGGCCGTTTTCGCCGAACGCGTATTGATGTGCAGCACATCGGCACCGCAGGTCATTGCTCGGGAGCGAGCCACGTATCGACAACCCGTCGATCAAGTTCCTCCCAATACGCCATCCCCAATACCCGCGTGGTGTTCAGACCGCGCAGATAGCCGCGCAACTGATGGGCGGTATCGCGGATGTACTGCGGATCGGAGATGGTTTTATCCAGCAATACGCTTTCGTACTGGACCAGGTATTCAGACACTCGCTCGCGAAAATCGGGTAGAACGGCGTCGCGGATCAGGTCGAACGTTCTCAAGAAGGTTTCCTCATTCATGTTTTTCTATTTGTATTGAGTGTGTATCAGTCTGCAAGGCGCGTAACTATTGCTAGAAGTAATAGTCACCATCAAGAAACGCAAGTTCTGCTTTGTCGGCAAGAGGCGGAAAATCGCCTCCATCGAATACGCAACTCAAGGAATTTGCGCGATGAACACGTTGACCCGACTGGTACTGGCCGCCCTGCTGATGAGCGCTGCCGCTGCACCGACCTACGCAGACGATGCCCGCTCGTGTCACTTTCAATCGATTACCGGCAGCAGTGCCACGTTGCAGCGCTCGCAAACCGTCGGTGTGCTGTACAGCGAAAACACTCGGGACAACCTGCAATACCTTGAGCGTTACCACGCCATGGCGGTCAACGGCGCGAAAGATGCGCTCGACTCGCGGATTCGCGAAGCTTTCGTCGAAAGCTCTGATCCGGAACTGGCCATCGACTGGTTGATGAGTTCGTTGCAACAACAGTTTCTGTCGGTAACCGTTTACGACAGCCTCGATGCCTTGGTGCAGGCGCACCCGGATGTTGTGGTCAAACTCGACACGTTCAATCGCTTGTTGACCCAACGCAACAGCCTGGTCGAAGCGCGTTTCACTGCACGTTTCTACGATGCCGACCTGCAATACATCGGCAAAGCTGAAGGCGCGGTGGAAAAACAACTGCCCTCGGCCTGGGTACACAACCAGGCACCGCTGCAAATTGCCGCGCAGATCGAGAAACAACGTGACTTGCAACTCAGCGCGTTGAAGCAGTTCGACAACTCGCTCAAGGCCCTGGTGTCCGCGAGCTGAGCACCTAACACATCAATGGCATCGGCGACGCGGTGAAGCGAGACCGTTGCCGGTTGAACCGAACTTTTATTTTCAGGATGACACTGATGCGTCTTTTATTCGTGCCAGCCATGGCCCTCATGACCTTGTTGCTCGGCGGCTGCGCCAGCGCGCCAAACGACCCGACCCTGACCTTGCAGACCAGCAAGACGCCCGCACAGTACGCCGATTGCGTCGTACCGAAATTGCAGGGCAGTGCGCTGAACCCGACCGTCTCGCAGACCCAGCGCAGCTTCCGGATCGTGGTGCCGAGCAAGGTGGCGGCCGATAACGTACTGGAAGCCTACAAGGCCGGCAGTGGCGGCAAGGTGTTTCTTTATGAGCGCCACTTGCTGGCTTCGAACTTCCTGCCATCGACTTTTGAACGGGCCGCTCAGGATTGCATCTGATTTCGCCCGGTAGCCGTATGTAAAAGAGCTCCTTTGGTTGGCCGCAACCAACCAATTTTTTGCCCCGCGCCTTCATTCGGTCGCGGGGCTTTTTTTTGCTCGCTGTCTGGCGATCAGGTGCCCGCTGAGAATGAATACAAGCCGCAAGGTTCGAAGCGCTCGCGGGTGTCCATCCGCACGGCTCGCAGGCTCAAGGTTTGCAGATGCGACGCATACAACGACTCCGAACGGAAGCTGATCAGGACGCTACGCCGGCGTGCCCCGCTCAGGTTCAGGCTGCCCGCGTGCACCAGATCCGCATCAAACACCAGAATGTCACCAGCGCCGCCTGAAAGCTGCACAGACCGCGACTCATCATTGAAGTCCAAGGGCGATGGCTCCGGCTCAGGTCGGTGGCTGCCGGGGACGATACGCGTCGCGCCATTTTCAGGGCCGTAGTCGTCGAAAAAAGCCAGAGCGTTGACCATGTCGCCCGGCCGTTGCGCCGACAAGTCGCGGTGCAACGGTTGATATCCGTTACCCGCGAGCGGTTCGCGACCCTCCACTTGCGCGAGGAAAAACCGTTGCGCGATCAGCTCGCCTGCCACGGCCAGCAACGGCGGCAAGCGACACACAGCCTGAATCGTTGGATCAAGGTCCAATAGTGAATGGCGCCACTGAGCGCCTCGCGGGGTTGGCCACTGATCTGAGGGCATCACGTTCGCATCGAACACGCTGCGAAGCTCATTCAGCCATTCGGTGGGGATGGCGTGTCGGAGCAGGGCATAGCCATCGCGATGCAGTTGTTCACGCTCAGTCATGGTTTCCTCGGCAGGATGTCGCAGCACAGAAGGTATAGCCATTGACTGATTCAAGCGCCAGATCGCTCGGCGGCGCTGTTGCCGCAGTTTATCGATCAGGGGGCGGAGATCCTGACGAATCTCCTTCAGACGGCGTAAGTACGTGGCGCCTGGTCAAGCCCATTTGAACTGAGCCGGGAATCTCGCCGCAAAGCATGTTCCCGTTTCGAGGTCCGAGGTGACGCTCAAGGTACCGTTGTGCGCCGCCGCAATCTGCGATGCGATATAGAGCCCTAGACCCAAACCCTCGTAGCGCTGCCCGGCTTCGGACCGGGAAAAGGGCTCGAACAACAGCGGCATCAACTGCGCCGGAATCGGCGTGCCCTGGTTGGTCAGCGTAATGACAATGTCGTTGCTCTCGGAATAGGCGTTGAGGATGATCGGTGCAGTGGTTGAGCCATGAGTGACTGCATTGCCCAGCAGATTGGAGAGTAATTGACTGATACGCAATGCGTCGCAATAGACCCCTGCCGGCACGTCCAGCGCGTGAATGAACGTTGCGTGCGGGTGGGATGCCTGAACCTCTTCAAGCGTCATCAGCAGTGTTTGCTGCAAGTCATCCACCAGTTTTCGTTGGACTGGAATCCCGCCTCCCAGCCGTCCCCGGGCAAAATCGAGGATGTTTTCGATCAGCACACCCATGCGCACAGAGCTTTTGCGGATCGCCGAAAGCAACTTCAGTGAGCGCTTGTCTTCAGTTTTGGTTTCCAGCAGATCGGTACTCATGCGAATGGCGCTCAACGGCGTTCGCAGGTCATGTCCCAGTACCGCGATGAACTGCTCGCGCAGCCTGCCCAGTTCATTGGCAGTGTCCAAGGCGGTTCTGGTGGCGTGAAGGTGGCGTTGGCTGTCGAGGTTCATGGCAATCAACTGCGCGAACAGTGTGAGCGTCTGGGTAATGGCCGGTTCCTCGACATTGGCCGCGAGTGAGTCAATGGCACACAGCGTCCCGAAAAAATCACCATTGGCCTTAACGATCGGAATGGAAATGTAGCTCTCCAGCCCATAGGTTTTCGGTGTGTGATGAAGTGAAAAGACCGGGTGTTCGCTGGCCTTGCCGAAGATGACCGGCTGCTTGTGTTGCCGGATCTCATGGCAGATGGTCGATTCGAGTATCAGTTCGCCGCCGGGTTGCAGGCCGAAATCAATCGAATCGTCGACAGCGCACGCCACCCAATGACTTTCAGTCACGCGAGCAACTGCCGCGAAGCGCATGCCGGTCAGGTGTTTGACCATGCGCAGGATCACGGGCACCGCGTCAATGCTGCGGATGGCTTCAATGTCGGGTAAAAACTCGGGATTGGTCATGGGGTGACGCTTCAAGGATGTGGGCCAAAGACTATCTTTTATTGGCGCTTATGGCGAATAGGCGCGTTGGACGACTGAGTGTGAGGTTTTTGCAATTCAGCTCAGTGCCTTCGCTTCAGATGGCGATGGATGGGCCTGTTTGCCACGGCCCAAGGCTGGTGCGAACTTCATCGGTCGGTGCATGGAATCACGCGTTTGACCAGTTTGCCTATGGACATGCCCTGGACCAGGATCGAAAACACCACGACCGAATAGGTCAGCGATACCACGACATCACGAGCCTCTCCCGGCGGCAGTGTCAACGCCAACGCCACCGAAATGCCGCCGCGCAGGCCGCCCCACGTCATCACGCTCCATGAGCCCTTTGGTAGCCGAAAACGTTCGCCCAGAACTGCAATCGGAACCCCGACCGTCATTAGCCTGTCTAGTCCTGAAATAGGTTTACACCTGTTTCACCCCAACGCCCGATGCACTGCATCGGGCGTTTTGTATTTTAAGGACAGGTGCGGGCGTTCC
>NZ_JBIUWN010000035.1:0-9473 GCF_044743485.1 Pseudomonas sp. NPDC087614
TTGTGAACGCGCTGACCGGTTGGCTGACCGGATTGTGGGTCACGCGGGATGATCACGTCGTGGCTGAACGCCTGAACCATGACCTGGTCTTCGTGGCCTTCTTGATAGGTGTTGCCAACGGAGTCGGCAGTGAAGGCGCCGGCAGTGATCAGGCCTTGTTTTTCGCCGGTAACCGACATGTACGCGGGTGTTGCCATGGGGTGCTCTCCTTGCGGATAAATTTAAGGTGCCCGGGAGGCGAAATCGCCCGGTGGGTGCCGAAGACATATCAAGTAGCGTGCCAGGTTTTGCGAAGTGCCCGGGAGCCGGGGGTTAAGCTGCACCTGATCGGGTTTTTGACTGTTTTTCGTGCGGATTTGAGGTCTGAAGTGCGCAACTTCTTGCGCAGTACTGCGCAAGAAGTTGCGCACTCGTCTGTACAGAACGGATTACGTGGGCTGTAGGGATGTGTCCACACGGTTATCCACATTTGAGTGCGCAAGAAGTTGCGCACAATGGCGTGTGGCCACTATTGGTGGGGGTTGCTAAAAAATGGCCAATCCATCATTCATTTTTGCCATTACGCCACTGGTGCGTCGCCTTGGGATTGTCAGACAGTCGCACGCCAAAGCCTTGCGATAAGCCGTTGCGCAAGGCGTGAGGGTGAAAAAGCGTCTTATAAATGAAACAGCGCCCTCGGCTATACTCCCCGCATTTCGACTTAGGCACGAGGACTCACTGTGAAGAACTGGACGTTGCGCCAACGCATTTTGGCGAGCTTTGCGGTGATTATCGCCATCATGTTGCTGATGGTCGTCGTCTCGTATTCACGGCTTTTGAAGATTGAGGCTGGCGAACAGAGCGTGCGTGATGACGCGGTGCCGGGTGTGTATTTCAGCTCGATGATTCGCAGTGCCTGGGTAGACAATTACCTGCAAACCCAGGAATTGCTGGGCCTTAAAAAAGGCTTGGGAATCAGTTCCGAGGACGCCGCAGACTTCAAGGCCTTCGAAGCACGGCTCGAAGAGCAGGTGGGCAACTATCAAAACACCATCACTACCGAGCAGGACAAAGCCGAGTTCAGCTTGTTCAAGCAGGACATCCTGAACTACAACAAGATTCAGGCTCAGGTGCTCGATCTGCACCAGCGCAATCTCGATGATGACGCGACGAAGTTGTTCAACGAACAACTGACGCCAGCGTGGATGGCTGGTCGCATGAAACTCAACGACATCATTCGCGAGAACAAGTCGGTGGCCGATCAGGCCATGGACAACATTGACAGCGCAGTGGAAGCGGCCAAGATCAGCATGTTCATCTCGTTGCTGGTGGCCATTCTCGCGGCTGGCGCCTGCGGCCTGCTGCTGATGCGGGCGATCATGGCACCGATGAACCGCATCGTGGAAATCCTCGAAATCATGCGTACCGGCGACTTGAGCAGCCGCCTGGACCTTGCCCGCAAAGACGAGTTCGGCGCGGTGGAAACCGGCTTCAACGACATGATGGCCGAGCTGACTTCGCTGGTGTCGCAAGCGCAGCGTTCATCGGTGCAGGTGACCACTTCGGTGACCGAAATCGCCGCCACTTCCAAGCAACAGCAAGCCACCGCCACCGAAACCGCCGCCACCACCACCGAAATTGGCGCGACCTCGCGGGAAATTGCGGCGACGTCCCGCGATCTGGTACGCACCATGACCGAAGTGTCCACCGCCGCCGATCAGGCCTCGGTGCTCGCCGGCTCCGGCCAGCAGGGCTTGGCGCGCATGGAAGACACCATGCATTCGGTGATGGGCGCAGCCGATCTGGTCAACGCCAAACTGGCGATCCTCAACGAGAAGGCCGGCAACATCAATCAGGTGGTGGTGACCATCGTCAAGGTCGCCGACCAGACCAACCTGCTGTCGCTGAACGCGGCGATCGAAGCCGAGAAGGCCGGTGAATACGGCCGTGGTTTTGCCGTGGTTGCCACTGAAGTGCGGCGTCTGGCGGATCAGACGGCGGTCGCCACTTACGACATTGAACAAATGGTCCGTGAGATCCAGTCGGCGGTGTCGGCGGGCGTGATGGGCATGGACAAGTTCTCCGAAGAAGTGCGTCGTGGCATGTCCGAGGTGCAGCAAGTCGGCGAGCAACTGTCGCAGATCATCCATCAAGTGCAGGCGCTGGCGCCGCGGGTGTTGATGGTCAACGAAGGCATGCAGGCCCAGGCCACGGGCGCCGAGCAGATCAATCACGCGCTGGTGCAGTTGGGCGATGCCAGCAGCCAGACCGTCGAATCGCTGCGTCAGGCCAGTTTCGCCATCGATGAACTGAGCCAGGTGGCCGTCGGGCTGCGCAGCGGCGTTTCGCGATTCAAAGTCTGATGAGCGAAATCAGCGCCAAACGCAGTGCCGCACCCGTGGCGAAGCAGGCGTTATTCCTGCTGTTTCGCATTGGCAATGAGCGGTACGCCTTGCGTGCCACCGAAGTGGCGGAAGTGCTGCCGCGCTTGCCGTTGAAACCGATTGCCCGGGCGCCACAGTGGGTCGCCGGGGTGTTCGCGTATCGCGGCGCGGTGGTGCCAGTGATTGATCTCAGCGCGCTGACTTTTGGTCAACCCGCCGAGGCACGCACCAGTACGCGGTTGGTGTTGGTCCACTATCGCCGGGACGCGTCGCAGCCGGCGCAATGGCTTGGGCTGATTCTCGAGCAGGCGACAGACACGCTGCGCTGTTATCCAGAGGATTTTCAACCCTACGGCCTCGACAATCGCGAGGCGCCGTACCTCGGCCCGGTGCGCGAAGATGCGCAGGGGCTGGTGCAATGGGTGCGGGTCAGTGACTTGCTCGATGATGGCGTGCGCGCCTTGCTGTTCCCCAATCCGCCGCTGGACCCGATGCAGCTTGAGGCGCAGTCATGAGCAGCGACCAGCGCTTTTTCGACTTCCTCAAAGAACGCATCGGCCTTGATGTCACCTCTGTGGGGCCGGCGATCATCGAGCGAGCCGTCCGTCAGCGCACCACGCTTTCACAAGCGGCGAACGCCGAAGAATATTGGCAACTGCTGCAAGGTTCGCGCGATGAACAGCAGGCGCTGATCGAAGCGGTGATCGTCCCCGAAACCTGGTTTTTCCGTTACCCGGAGTCGTTCGCCACCCTCGGTAAACTGGCGCGCAATCGTCTTGGCGAACTGAACAACATGCGCGCGCTGCGCATCCTCAGTCTGCCGTGTTCCACCGGCGAAGAGCCTTATTCGATTGCCATGGCCTTGATTGACGCCGGGCTCAGGCCGCATCAGTTCAAGGTCGATGGCATGGACGTCAGCCCGATCTCGGTGGAAAAGGCGCGGCGCGCGTTGTATGGCAAGAACTCGTTTCGTGGCCAGGATCTGGACTACCGCGAGCGGCATTTCACGCCTGAGCAGGACGGCCATCGGGTCAACGAAAACGTGCGCGAGCAAGTGCGTTTGCAGGTCGGCAATGTGCTCGATCCGACGCTGTTGGCCAGTGAGCCCGCCTTCGATTTCGTGTTCTGCCGCAACCTGCTGATCTACTTCGATCAGCCGACCCAGAAGCAAGTCTTCGAAGTACTCAAGCGCCTGACTCATGTCGATGGCGTGCTCTTTATCGGCCCGGCGGAGGGCAGTCTGCTTGGACGGTTAGGCATGCGTTCGATCGGTATTCCCCAGTCGTTTGCGTTCAGCCGCCACAGTGAGCCGGCGCCGGAACCGTTGCCGATCCCCAAGCCCATTCCGTTGCCCGTCAGTCAGCCGCTGCGCACCACGCCACCCACACCGTCCGTGCGCAACCGGCCGTTTACCGCCGTGACGGCACTGCCGATTACCTGCAAAAGCGCCAACCCGGATGCTGCGACGTTGCTCGCCCACATTGCCGCCCTGGCCAACGAAGGCAAAAGCGCCGAGGCCCGTGCCGCGTGCGAGCAGTATTTGCGTAGCCACGAACCGGTGGCGCAAGCCTTCTACTGGCTCGGCCTGCTCAGCGATGTCGCAGGCAGTGCCCTTGAAGCCCAGGGTTTTTACCGCAAGGCGTTGTACCTCGAACCGCAACATCCCGAAGCGTTGATGCACCTGGCCGCGTTGCTGCAAGCCCAAGGTGACAGCGCCGGTGCCAGACGATTACAGGAGCGCGCCGCCCGCAGCGCACGCACCGCCGACAGTGAGCGCAAACGATGATCCCGTCCGACACCTTGAACGTCACACATGAAGATGCCCGGGCCATCGACGATTGCTGGAACCGCATCGGCATTCACGGCGACAAGTCCTGTGCGCTGCTGGAAGAACACATCCATTGCCGCAATTGCTCGGTGTATTCCGCCGCCGCCACGCGCCTGCTCGACCGCTATGCGTTGCAGCAGGACGAGCGTGACCCGGTGGCTACAGCAGTCGAAACCGATTTGAAAACCCGTTCTCTGCTGATGTTTCGTATTGGCGAAGAATGGCTGGGGCTGGCGACGCGCAGCCTCGTAGAGGTGGCGCCGATGCAGGCGATTCACTCGCTGCCACATCAACGCTCGCGGGCCTTGCTTGGCGTGGCCAATGTGCGCGGCGCGCTGGTGGCGTGTCTGTCGCTGGTTGAGCTGCTGGATCTGGATGGCAATGTTGCACCGGCCAATGGCGGGCGAGTCATGCCGCGCATGCTGATCATCGCTGCCCATGGTGGACCGGTGGTGGTGCCGGTGGATGAAGTTGATGGCATCCATGCGATTGACGAGCGCATTCTCGATGCCGCATCGCGATCCGGCGCTCAGGCCAGTGCCAAGTACACCCGGGGTGTTCTGCCATTTCGGGGGCGCAGCCTGCGTTGGCTGGATGAAGAACAGCTGCTGTCCGCCGTGACCCGGAGCCTCACATGACCCCCGAGCAAATGCGCGACGCCTCATTGCTGGAGCTGTTCAGCCTTGAAGCTGAGGCCCAGACCCAAGTCCTGAGCGCGGGGCTTTTGGCACTGGAGCGCAACCCGACCCAGGCCGATCAACTGGAATCGTGCATGCGCGCGGCGCACTCGCTCAAAGGCGCGGCGCGGATCGTCGGTATCGACAGCGGCGTCAGCGTTGCGCATGTGATGGAGGATTGTCTGGTCAGTGCGCAGGAAGGGCGGTTGTTGCTGCGCCCGGAGCACATCGACGCGTTGTTGCAGGGCACCGATTTGCTGATGCGCGTCGCCGTGCCGGCCAGCGCGCCGCAACCGGCAGACATTGAAGCTTACGTCGCGCTGATGGCGCGCCTGCTCGATCCGTCAGCCCCGCCAGCATCGGTCGCTGCGCCGCTGATGGCCGAGTTGCAGCTTGAAGCGTCGCCAGCGGTTCAGCCGACGCCGGTGCCTGCTATAGAAGCTTCTGTTGAGTCGCCAGAGCCGCCACCGAACAAGAGCAAACGCACCACCGAAGGTGGCGAACGCGTGTTGCGCGTCACCGCCGAACGTCTGAACAGCCTGCTCGATCTGTCGAGTAAATCGCTGGTGGAAACCCAGCGACTCAAGCCGCATCTGGCGACCATGCAGCGCCTCAAGCGCATGCAGAACAACGGTCTGCGCGCATTGGAAAACCTCAACGTCCACCTCAAGGAACATGCGCTGAGCCTTGAAGCTCTGGAAGCGTTGGAAGATGCGAGGCGTTTGCTCGCCGAATCCCAGCAAATGCTGATCGAGAAAAATGCCGAACTCGATGAATTCGCCTGGCAGGCCAGCCAGCGCGCGCAAGTGCTCTACGACACTGCATTGGCCTGCCGCATGCGGCCCTTCGCAGACGTGCTCAGCGGTCAGGTGCGCATGGTGCGTGATCTGGGCCGCACTCTCGGCAAGCAGGTGCGACTGGAGATCGAAGGCGAGAAAACCCAGGTCGATCGCGATGTCCTGGAAAAACTCGAAGCACCGCTGACGCATTTGCTGCGCAATGCGGTCGATCACGGCATCGAAACCCCGGAACAACGGCTGCTCAAGGGCAAACCGGAAGAAGGCTTGATCCGCCTGCGCGCCTCGCATCAAGCGGGATTGCTGGTGCTGGAATTGAGCGATGACGGTAACGGCGTCGATCTGGAAAAGGTTCGGCGCAGCATTGTCGAGCGCCAGTTGTCCCCCGCCGAAACAGCGGCGCAGTTGAGCGAAGAGGAGCTGCTGACCTTCCTGTTCCTGCCAGGTTTCAGCCTGCGCGATACGGTCACTGAAGTGTCTGGCCGTGGCGTCGGCCTTGATGCCGTTCAGCACATGGTTCGCCAGTTGCGCGGGGCCGTGGTGCTGGAGCAAACGGCGGGCGAGGGCAGTCGCTTCCATCTTGAAGTGCCGTTGACCTTGTCAGTGGTGCGCAGTCTGGTGGTGGAAGTCGGCGAAGAGGCCTACGCCTTTCCGCTGGCCCACATCGAGCGCATGTGCGATCTGGCCCCCGAAGACATCGTGCAGGTCGAAGGTCGCCAGCATTTCTGGCACGAGGGCCGGCATGTCGGGCTGGTGGCTGCCAGCCAGTTGTTGCAGCGCCCGGCCAGTCAGAGCAGCGGTGAGGCCCTGAAAGTCGTGGTGATCCGCGAGCGCGATGCGATCTATGGAGTGGCGGTCGAGCGCTTCATTGGCGAGCGCACGTTGGTGGTATTGCCACTGGACGAGCGTCTGGGCAAAGTGCAGGACATTTCCGCCGGCGCCTTGCTCGATGACGGCTCAGTGGTGCTGATTGTCGACGTCGAAGACATGCTGCGTTCGGTGGACAAACTGCTCAATACCGGGCGCCTCGAGCGCATCGCCCGCCACGGCAATCAAGCCGTGGAGGCGGCGCGCAAACGAGTGCTGGTGGTCGACGACTCGCTGACGGTACGCGAGCTACAGCGCAAACTGCTGCTCAACCGTGGCTACGACGTCGCTGTGGCGGTGGACGGCATGGACGGTTGGAACGCGTTGCGTTCGGAGGACTTCGATTTGCTGATCACCGACATCGACATGCCGCGCATGGACGGCATCGAACTGGTCACGCTGTTGCGCCGCGATAACCGGCTGCAATCGCTGCCGGTGATGGTCGTGTCGTACAAGGATCGCGAAGAAGACCGGCGCCGTGGACTGGATGCCGGCGCCGACTATTATTTAGCCAAAGCCAGTTTTCATGACGACGCCCTGCTCGACGCAGTGGTCGAGCTCATCGGAGGAGCGCGGGCATGAAGATTGCTATCGTCAATGATATGCCGCTGGCGGTGGAGGCCCTGCGCCGGGCGCTGGCCTTCGAACCGGCGCATCAGGTGGTCTGGGTCGCGTACAACGGCGCCGAGGCGGTGCGCCTGTGCGCCGAAAATACCCCGGATCTGATTCTGATGGATCTGATCATGCCGGTGATGGACGGCGTCGAAGCCACCCGACGGATCATGGCCGAGAGCCCGTGCGCCATTGTCATCGTCACGGTTGACCGGCAACAGAACGTGCACCGGGTCTTCGAAGCCATGGGCCACGGCGCGCTGGACGTGGTCGACACCCCGGCCCTCGGCGCCGGCAATGCACAGGAAGCAGCGGCGCCATTGCTGCGCAAGATCCTCAATATCGGCTGGCTGATCGGTGAGAAAACCCCTCGCTCGCGCCCCGTGCCGACTCCCCAGCGCAGCACGGCGTCGTGCCAGCGACTGGTAGCAATCGGTTCGTCGGCGGGCGGGCCGGCGGCGCTGGAAGTGCTACTCAAGGGCTTGCCGCGTGATTTTTCGGCGGCCATCGTGCTGGTGCAGCACGTTGACCAGGTGTTCGCCGCCGGCATGGCCGAGTGGCTGGCCAGCGCCAGTGGTCTGGATGTGCGCCTGGCCCGCGAAGGCGAGCCACCGCAAGCCGGCGTGGTGCTGCTGGCCGGCACCAATCACCATATTCGATTATTGAAGAACGGCACGCTGGCCTACACCGCCGAGCCGGTCAACGAGATTTACCGACCCTCGATCGACGTGTTTTTCGAGAGCGTCGCCAGTTACTGGAATGGTGATGCAGTCGGGGTTTTATTGACCGGGATGGGACGTGATGGGGCTCAAGGGCTTAAGCTCATGCGCCAACAAGGTTACTTGACCATCGCGCAGGATCAGCAAAGCAGTGCGGTCTATGGCATGCCCAAGGCCGCTGCGGCCATTGATGCAGCCGTTGAAATCCGCTCACTGGAAAAGATAGCGCCACGATTGCTGGAGATTTTCCCCAAATGAACAGATCTTTCCGCAATCCTGGCCCCCGCCGTACTCAGGTGACCGCCCATGAATGACTTACAGATCGATGACATCAAAACCGACGAAAACGCCGCCATGGTGTTGTTGGTGGACGATCAGGCGATGATCGGCGAGGCCGTGCGTCGTGGGCTGTCGAATGAAGAAAACATCGACTTCCACTTCTGCTCTGACCCGCATCAAGCCATCGCACAAGCGGTGCGGATCAAACCAACAGTGATCCTGCAGGACCTGGTCATGCCAGGCCTCGATGGTCTGAGCCTGGTGCGCGAATACCGTAATCACCCGGCGACCAAGGACATTCCGATCATCGTTCTGTCGACCAAGGAAGACCCGCTGATCAAAAGCGCGGCGTTTTCGGCCGGCGCCAACGACTATCTGGTGAAACTGCCGGACACCATCGAATTGGTCGCGCGCATCCGTTATCACTCGCGTTCCTACATGACCTTGCTGCAACGGGACGCGGCGTACCGTGCGCTGCGGGTCAGCCAGCAGCAGTTGCTCGACACCAACCTGGTGCTGCAACGCCTGATGAACTCCGATGGCCTGACCGGGCTGTCCAACCGTCGACACTTCGATGAGTATCTGGAACTGGAATGGCGACGTTCCCTGCGTGATCAGAGCCAACTGTCGTTGCTGATGATCGACGTCGATTACTTCAAGTCCTATAACGACACGTTTGGTCATGTCGAAGGCGATGAGGCGCTGCGCAAGGTTGCCACGGCGATCCGCGACGCCAGCGCCCGGCCGTCGGACCTGCCGGCGCGTTACGGGGGGGAGGAATTTGTCTTGGTGCTGCCGAACACCTCGCCGGGCGGCGCGCGACTGATGGCGGAGAAGCTGCGCCAGACCGTGGCCGCGCTGAAAATTCCACATATTGCACCGAGCGAAGGCGCGAGCCTGACCATCAGTATCGGTTTGGCGACGATGGTGCCTGAGTCGGGTAGCGATTGCCGGTTGCTGATTTCGGCGGCGGATCGCGGTTTGTACCTGGCCAAGAACAATGGGCGCAATCAGGTCGGCATTGAGTAGTCCACTGTCCCCTGTGGGAGCGGGCTTGCTCGCGAAGGCGACGGCATAGCCAGCAGTAGGGTTGGCTGACCCACCGCATTCGCGAGCAAGCCCGCTCCTGCATTTGCAATACGTCGCCCCAACAGCCGCCAGACGGGCTGCCGTGACAGCGTGATTACGTTATACTCGCCGGCTTTCAAAAGTTCGCCAACGAGTGCTGCCCGTCATGGAAATCAACCCGATCCTGAACACCATCAAGGACCTGTCCGAGCGCTCCGAAACTATTCGGAGCGCTCGGACAGGTCCTTGATGGTGTTCAGGAT
>NZ_JBIUWN010000035.1:9483-37913 GCF_044743485.1 Pseudomonas sp. NPDC087614
GCTCCGAAACTATTCGGGGGTATCTTTGACTACGATCAAAAGCATGAGCGTCTGACCGAGGTCAATCGCGAGCTTGAAGATCCGAGTGTCTGGAACAAACCTGAATACGCCCAGGAGCTGGGCCGCGAGCGCGCTGCGCTGGCGCAGATCGTCGATACCCTCGACGAACTGAACGGTGGTCTGGCCGATTGCCGCGACCTGCTGGACATGGCTGTCGAAGAAAACGACGAAGGCGCAGTGGGCGATGTTGTCGCCGAGCTGGCCCGTCTCGAGGACAACCTCGCCAAGCTCGAATTTCGCCGCATGTTCAGCCACGAGATGGACCCGAACAACGCCTACCTGGACATCCAGGCCGGTTCCGGCGGCACCGAAGCCCAGGACTGGGCCAACATCCTGCTGCGCATGTACCTGCGCTGGGCTGACAAACGCGGTTTCGACGCGACCATCATGGAACTGTCGGCCGGTGAAGTCGCCGGGATCAAAGGCGCGACCGTGCACATCAAGGGCGAATACGCCTTTGGCTGGCTGCGTACCGAAATCGGCGTACACCGTCTGGTGCGCAAGAGCCCGTTCGACTCCGGCAACCGTCGCCACACTTCGTTCTCGGCGGTTTTCGTCTCGCCAGAGATCGACGACAAGGTGGAAATCGAAATCAACCCGGCAGACCTGCGGATCGACACCTATCGTTCCTCCGGTGCCGGTGGTCAGCACGTAAACACCACCGACTCGGCCGTACGTATTACTCACGTACCGACCAACACCGTGGTCAGTTGCCAGAACGAACGTTCCCAGCACGCCAACAAGGACACCGCCATGAAAATGCTGCGGGCCAAGTTGTACGAGCAGGAAATGCAGAAACGCAACGCAGCGTCTCAGGCGCTGGAAGACACCAAGTCCGATATCGGCTGGGGTCACCAGATCCGCTCCTACGTGCTTGACGCCTCGCGCATCAAGGACCTGCGGACCAACATCGAACGCAGCGACTGCGACAAGGTGCTCGATGGCGACATCGACGACTACCTGGAAGCCAGCCTGAAATCGGGGCTGTAAAGCCGTCAGCCCGACCTTAAGTCCCCCGTCAATGGCGGGGGCAACGAACCTGTGATGGAAAATTTAAAGACATGAGCGACCAACAACTCGATCCGCAAGCCCTGCAACAGGAAGAAAACTCCCTGATCGCCCTGCGCAAGGAAAAGCTTGCTGCCGAGCGCGCCAAGGGCAATGCCTTCCCGAACGACTTCCGCCGCGAAAACTACTGCGAAGAACTGCAGAAGCAATACGCGGACAAGACCAAGGAAGAGCTGGCAGAGGCTGCAATCCCGGTCAAGGTTGCCGGTCGTATCATGCTCAACCGTGGCTCGTTCATGGTGATCCAGGACATGACCGGTCGCATTCAGGTCTACGTCAACCGCAAGACGCTGTCCGAAGAAACCCTGGCCGCGGTGAAAACCTGGGACATGGGCGACATCATTGCCGCTGTTGGCACCCTGGCCCGTTCCGGCAAGGGTGACCTGTACGTTGAAATGACCGACGTGCGCCTGCTGACCAAGTCGCTGCGCCCGTTGCCGGACAAGCACCACGGCCTGACCGACACCGAACAACGCTACCGTCAGCGTTACGTTGACCTGATCGTCAACGAAGACGTGCGCCAGACCTTCCGCGTACGTTCGCAAGTGATCGCGCACATCCGCAGCTTCCTGATGAAGCGCGACTTCCTCGAAGTCGAAACGCCGATGCTGCAGACCATTCCTGGCGGCGCTGCGGCCAAGCCGTTCGAAACCCACCACAACGCGCTGGACATGGAAATGTTCCTGCGTATCGCCCCGGAGCTGTACCTCAAGCGTCTGGTGGTTGGCGGTTTTGAAAAGGTCTTCGAGATCAACCGCAACTTCCGTAACGAAGGCGTTTCGACGCGTCACAACCCGGAATTCACCATGTTGGAGTTCTACCAGGCGTACGCCGACTACGAAGACAACATGGACCTTACCGAAGAACTGTTCCGCGAACTGGCGCAACTGGTGCTGGGCAGCACTGACGTGCCGTACGGTGAAAAGGTGTTCCACTTCGGCGAACCGTTCGTGCGTCTGTCGGTATTCGACTCGATCCTCAAGTACAACCCTGAGCTGAGCGCCGATGACCTGAACGACATCGACAAGGCGCGCGCCATTGCCAAGAAGGCCGGCGCCAAGGTGCTGGGCTTCGAAGGTCTGGGCAAGCTGCAGGTGATGATTTTCGAAGAACTGGTCGAGCACAAACTCGAGCAGCCGCACTTCATCACTCAGTACCCGTTCGAAGTGTCGCCGCTGGCCCGTCGCAACGACGACAACCCGAACGTCACCGACCGTTTCGAGCTGTTCATCGGCGGCCGTGAAATCGCCAACGCCTACTCCGAGTTGAACGACGCCGAAGACCAGGCCGAGCGCTTCATGGCGCAGGTGGCCGACAAGGACGCCGGCGACGACGAAGCCATGCATTACGACGCCGACTTCGTGCGTGCGCTCGAGTACGGCATGCCGCCAACGGCCGGTGAAGGGATCGGCATCGATCGTCTGGTGATGTTGCTGACCAACTCGCCGTCGATTCGCGATGTGATCCTGTTCCCGCACATGCGACCGCAAGCGTAAACGTTTCAGTTAAAAAGCCGCCTAAAACAGGCGGCTTTTTATTGCCCGTCTGGTACAAATGTATCAATTGGTTACTTTTGAAATAGCAGAGGAAGTGCTGTCGTGATGGTTGCAATCGCTCAAGAAGGTGCAGCGGGTATCGCCACTGCGGTCGCTGAAAGTGTTCAGTACCAGGGCCGCAAGGCCAGCCGACAGGGCAGTGAACAGCGTCGACAGGTCATTCTCGACGCGGCGATGCGCATTGTCGTGCGTGATGGCGTGCGTGCCGTGCGCCACCGTGCGGTAGCAGCCGAGGCCGGTGTGCCGCTGTCGGCCACCACGTATTACTTCAAGGACATCGATGACCTGCTCACCGATACCTTCGCCCAATACGTCGAACGCAGCGCGGCCTATATGGCCAAATTGTGGGTCAACAACGAAGGTCTGCTGCGTGAGATGGTCGTCAGTGGCGATGGCAGCCCGGAGTCGCGTTCGCAACTGGCCGATAATATTGCGCGGCTGATGACCGATTATGTCCATCGGCAACTGGTCAACCGTCGCGAGCATTTGATGGCCGAGCAGGCGTTCCGTCAGGAAGCGTTGCTGAACCCGCGCCTGGCCATCCTGGTGCGATCCCATCAGCAGATTTTGCTGCAGGGTACCTGCCAGTTGTTTCAGGTCCTGGGCTCGCGGGAACCGCAGCAGGATGCCAAGGTGTTGACGGCGATTGTCGGACGGATGGAATATCAGGGCCTGCTCAACGAAGCCGAGCCTTTGGCCGAGCAGGAGATGCTCGACATACTGACGCGGTATATGCACTTGGTGCTGGCGTCGGTGTAACCCTCTGAGGCAATCATAATTCCCACGGGGGACTGTGGCGATCTTCAGGGCCGTGATTGTTCATAGGGAGTATTGAATGAAAGCCTGGCGTGGTGTGCTGATCGCCTTGTCGTTGCTGTTGCTCAGTGGCTGTCTGGTGACTTTCAAGGCGCCTCTGGCCAGCAGTGACCCGGCGCCCAAGGGCTTGCTCGGCAAATGGTCGAGCACCAATGCCTGGGGCGAGCCGATGAGCCTTGTGCTGACGCGCGTCGGCAGCAACCGTTATCAAGCCGTCACTTGGTTGAAAGCCAAGCCCCGTGAGCGCGAAGCCTATCCTTTCACGGTGTCCCGTCATGGCAATCGCTGGTATCTGTCAGCGAAAGTACCGGCGCGGTTCGGCGGCCACTACACCATCGCCGGGTTCGAACTCACCGACAAACACGAACTGGTGGTCTACAGCCTCGATCTCGAGCAGATCAACCAAGCGATCAAAGAAAAAGCTCTCGACGGACAGGCCTTCCAGACCGACGATGGCGACGGCGCGCAAGTCGATAGCCCACTCGACAAGGTCTTTGCTTACCTCGACGATCCGGCCAATTCCGATGTGTTCGTCGAGGCTGCGCGCTATCAGCGCCAGCGCGCGGGCAAATAATTCAGTACGTCACGTTTTCTACAGGAGTTTCGGGTGGACGATTACCAGCAGACGATACGCATGTTGTCCGATCGCATTGTGCTGGCGCAGACGCCGATTCGCGTGCTCGATGCGGTCAAGTGGGACGAGAACGTGCGCAAGGGCTTCCTCAAGGCCAAGGGCAAGGAAATGCCAGCGGTGGATCGCGACTACTACCTCAATCGGCCGCTGACCTTTGATTCGAGCAAGGTCAAACTGGAATTCCAGAACATCGAGCGCGACATCACCCGCCAGCTCGGCCAGTTCAATCCGGTCGGGCAGATCATGCGGCGCATGTGCAAGGAATACCGCATGGTGGTGCGCATGCTCGAAGCGCGTGGCACCGAGGATTTCGGACTGATCTCGCAGGAACTGTACGGCGCTGCCTCGGATGCGTTCCACGCTGGCGACCCGACCCTGGCCGACCTCGGCCTGATGATGTCCGACTATTTGAACAACATCGATGGCCGTGGCGACCTGAAGGACGAACCTAAAATCCTCACCGCCAAGGACGCCGTGCATCTGCTGCAAACCCGTCTGAATAAAGTCTTCGGCGAGGCCGAGGAAACCATTCGCGTATTCGAGTCCGACGGCATCGTGGCCGACGCGGCGGCGGGGGCCGACTACATCAAGATCCGTACCGATGCGATGTTTAACGACCGCGACGTACGTGCGCTGGAGGTTCACGAAGGCCTGGTGCACGTCGGCACCACGCTCAACGGTTTGAACCAACCGATCTGCACCTTCCTGTCCAAGGGGCCGCCCTCATCGACGGTGACCCAGGAAGGCCTGGCGATCCTGATGGAAATCATCACCTTCGCCTCCTACCCGAGTCGTTTGCGCAAACTGACCAACCGCACCCGCGCCATCCACATGGTCGAGGAGGGCGCGGACTTCTTGCAGGTGTTCGAGTTCTTCCGCGAGCAGGGCTTTGAAATGGCCGAAAGCTACGGCAACGCCAGTCGGGTTTTCCGGGGTTCGACACCGACTGGTCTGCCATTCACCAAAGACTTGTCCTACCTCAAGGGCTTTATCATGGTTTACAACTACATTCAGTTGGCCGTGCGTAAGGGCAAGCTTGAGCAGATTCCGTTGCTGTTCTGCGGCAAGACCACGCTGGAGGACATGCGCACGATGCGCCAATTGGTGGATGAGGGATTGGTGGTGCCGCCCAAGTATTTGCCGGACCAGTTCCGCGACTTGAACGCGTTGTCGGCGTGGATGTGCTTCTCCAACTTCCTCAACCATTTGAGCCTGGACCGGATCGAAGCGGATTACTCCAACATCCTTTGAACCAACACAAAACCCTTGTAGGAGTGAGCAGGCTCACGCCTACAGTTTTCAATCGTGTACCAACCCGAATTTTCGCGAGGTTTCACCGGATGAGAATCCTCGGCATCTTTTGCCTGCTCCTGACCCTCGGCGGTTGCAGTTCGCTGTTGTTCTACCCGGAACCCGGTCAGGTCTTCACCCCGGAAAAAGCCAAACTCCAATACCGCACCGTCACGCTGGTGACGGCTGATGGCCTCAAGCTCAATGCCTGGTGGCTGCCGGCCAAGCCCGGCGTAGACGTCAAAGGCACGGTGCTGCATCTGCACGGCAACGGCGGCAATCTGCCGATGCACTTGGGCGGGAGTTGGTGGTTGCCGAAAAACGGCTATCAGGTATTGCTGGTCGACTATCGCGGCTACGGCCTGTCCGAGGGCGAACCGAGCCTGCCGGCGATCTATCAGGACATCGACGCGGCGTTCGCCTGGCTGGACAAGGCGCCAGAGGTCCAAGGCAAGCCGCTGGTCCTGCTCGGTCAAAGCCTCGGTGGTTCGATGGCCGTGCATTGGCTGGTACAGCATCCGCAGCGGCAGAAACAGCTCAAGGCACTGGTGCTCGACGGTGTGCCCGCCAGCTATCGAAGCGTCGGCCAATATGCGCTCAGTACCTCGTGGCTGACCTGGCCGTTCCAAGTGCCGCTGTCGTGGCTGGTGCCGGACGGCGACAGTGCGATCTACTCGATGCCGCAACTCAACGGCGTGCCGAAACTGATGTTCCACAGCATCGACGATCCGCTGGTGCCGCTTTCCAATGGCATCCGTCTGTATCAAGCTGCGCCGCCGCCGCGCGTTCTGCAGTTGACCCGTGGCGGCCATGTGCAGACGTTCGGCGATCCGGTGTGGCGTCAGGTGATGCTGCGCTATCTAGACGATCCCGAGCATTTCAACGGCCTGCGCCGTCTCGGCGAAATCCCCAATTACCCGCCACCCCCGAATTCTGAAAACGAGAGCCCGCAATGAGTGAAGAACGCAACGCTATCCCGCTGATCATCACCGGTATCTGCAGCATCCTCGGCACCGTGGGTGCCCTGTGGTACTACGGCTACCTGCACTTCGCCAAACCCGAGGATGCGTTGCTGCTCAACGAATTCACCATGCTCAAAACCGTGCCGGGCGAGGACTACAAAGTCTCGCTGGACCCGGCAGCGCAAGTGGCGCAGTGCATTGACGGGGTACTGGTGCTGTTCGATACCGAGCAGAAAGGTTTGACCGGTGTGCTGATCAACGGCCAGAAGAAAGCGGTGCGTTGCATGGGGCAGGAAACGCCGCAAAAACTCGAGCAATAACCGCCCCTACCCAAAGCCCACTAAAAAGCCCCGCCTGATCACTCAGGCGGGGCTTTTGCGTTACTGCTTACAGCTTAGTTCGAGCTGACCGCCGAACGTGGCATCACTGGCTGGTTGTCGTTGGAAATGGTCACTTCCACACGACGGTTCATCGCACGGCCCGACACGCTGCCGTTATCGGCAACCGGATATTCCTGGCCGTAGCCCTGAACCACGATGCGCGCAGGATCTACGCCCATTTTGATCAGCGCGACCTGTACCGACGTCGCACGACGCTCGGACAGCGACTGGTTGTACGACGCGGCGCCAGTGCTGTCGGTGTAACCCTCGACGATCACTTTGCGATCAGGGTTTTGCTGGAGGAACTGCGCCAGTTTGTTGATGTTCACCAGACCGCTGGATTTCAGGTCAGCCTTGTTGGTGGCAAACAGCACGTCACCGAAAGTCACCAGCGTACCGCGATCAGTCTGCTTGGCGTTCAGGCTTTGCTGCAGCTGTTTGATCTGCTGGTCACGAGCATCCAGACGCGCCTGGGCACGCTGGGCTGCGGCGTTCTTCAGATTGTTCTCAGCGGTACGCAGGGCGATGGTCTGCTTGGCCACTTCCACGCGCTGGTTGGTCAGGTAGGCCAGTTGATCGACCTTGGACGCATCTTGCTTGTCCATATAGGCCTTGTCGGCCTTGTCCAGATAATCGCTGGCATCTTTGGTTTCCAGCGCTGCCACTTTGCTCGCTTGCGGGTTGGCTTGCAGGCCGGCGTAGT
This sequence comes from Pseudomonas sp. NPDC087614, assembly GCF_044743485.1. Taxonomy (NCBI): domain Bacteria; kingdom Pseudomonadati; phylum Pseudomonadota; class Gammaproteobacteria; order Pseudomonadales; family Pseudomonadaceae; genus Pseudomonas; species Pseudomonas sp. NPDC087614. The sequence continues at coordinate 16,953 of NZ_JBIUWN010000035.1, forward strand.
TGGTGCGCGCCTGTTCCAGGTTCGGGTTAGGCGGGGTAGAGCAGGCAGCCAAGGCAACGCTTGCGGCCAGGAGAGCGGGAATCATCAATTGCTTACGCATAATTTTTCGTCCTTTCTATCGATAAGAGTTTCAGCTTTGCAGTCCGGATGCGCGCTTATTGCACGGTGCGCTGACTTTCCTGACGCAGTTCCTGAATACCTTTCTGGGAATCCTTCACCGCTCGCTCGGCTTTCATGGCTTGTGCCTTGCGTTCGGCGACACGGGCATCCCACTCGGCTTGTTCGGCGAGGACGCGGGCTTCGTCATACTTCTTATCGTGCATGGCGATTTCGGCTTGTTTGAGTTTGTCCTGCGCTTGCTTCATCTCCACAGCAGCGAACTCAGTACCACCGGCGCTGACCGCGCTGTTCACGGCCGATTGAGTCACGGCGTATTGCTCGCTCGGTGGATTGCCTGCGCAACCGGCCAGCACGAAGCTGGTGCCGATGGCCAGAGCAGCCAGTTTCAGACCGCGCAAGTGAGAGAACGAGGTTTGGGTCTTCATGGTCTTCAACTCCATTGTTTAACTCCTGATAAAACCGAAAATCCATCCTGGTCGAGGAGCCGCAAGCGTCATGTGGCAGCGCGTTTTTGAAACGCTCGTTCCAGGCGTGGTTACAGGTTCCGACCGGAGGCGTTTTTCAAAAGTTCAGAAAAGATGGCCTATCGCCAAAAAGAAATCTGACCGAATGGACAGGGCTCTAAAGCGGGAACTTTGGCGATTTTGAGTGGTACGCGCGGGAGTTTTTGCAGCCCGAAAACACACCCTGCCAAAGGGAGAGATTCGGTCAATGTGGGAGCGGGCTTGCTCGCGAAAGCCTCGAGTCAGTCGACAGAAATGCCGACTGCCAGAGCACGTTCGCGAGCAAGCCTGCTTGCGTCCAGACCTATGTCCGATCAGTGTTTTTGCTTGTTCCCAGCCGACGACAAGTCCTGCAAATGCCTGCGCGAGAGGGCGAGAAAGCGCGGGGTCGGCCCGACGTCTTCGTACAGCGGATCACCTTCCTCGTCAGTCGCGACCACGGTTGAGCCTTTCACATAGGGCAGGCTCGCTTCGAACTCCTCAAGCGCAGCGCCAAGCAGTTCGCCAAGCAGTTCTTCGGGGTGGCGTTTGGGGTACATCTCGGCAATTGCCGCCAGGCGCGCGGCGGCCTCGACGTCCAGATGAATCGTGTAGCCCGTGTCGGTCATACGACCTTTGGCGTTTTCTTCCCAATGCTGGGCGAGTTCACGGATTTTCATAATGACCTCATGTCGCACCTGATCAAAGCAGGCCAGGGGGAGTGTCCGGCGGAGCCGGCGGCAAGCCGTTGTGCGGCTCAGTGTTGAGACTAGCTTTCGGCCACAAGGTTTAAAGTCCCTTCGTCGCCTGCTTGTAAGAAGCGGCGCAGAGCGGCACTCTCTAGGTCATGCACTCGTTTCTAAGCCGTCCGGATTACTGCTGGAGAATTGCTGATGACTGATATTGATGCACGCTTGCGCGAGGATGTTCACCTGCTCGGAGAGCTGTTGGGCAATACCATTCGAGACCAGTATGGCGAGGATTTTCTCGACAAGATCGAGCAGATCCGCAAGGGTGCCAAGGCCGACCGGGGAGGCTCCACGGACGCTGAACTCAGTGCCAGCCTCAATCAATTGAGCGAAGACGAATTGCTTCCCGTGGCGCGGGCGTTCAACCAGTTCCTGAACCTGGCGAACATCGCCGAGCAGTATCAGTTGATTCATCGCCGTGAAGAGTCGCAGCCTGCGCCGTTCGAATCCCGTGTCTTGCCCGAATTGCTTGCGCGCCTGCGCAACGAAGGCCACAGCGCCGAATCGCTGGCCCGGCAACTGGCGAGTCTGGAAATCGAATTGGTGCTGACCGCACACCCGACCGAGGTCGCCCGCCGCACGCTGATCCAGAAATACGACGCGATTGCCGCGCAACTCGCCGCTCAGGATCACCGTGACCTGACCACGGCCGAACGCGAGCAGATCCAGAACACCCTGCAACGGCTGATCGCTGAAGCCTGGCACACCGAAGAAATCCGCCGCACGCGCCCGACACCGGTCGACGAAGCCAAGTGGGGCTTTGCCGTGATCGAGCACTCGCTGTGGCAGGCAGTTCCCAACCACATGCGCAAGGCTGATCAGGCGCTGCACGCGGCTACCGGCCTGCGGTTGCCGCTTGAAGCAGCACCGATTCGATTCGCGTCCTGGATGGGCGGCGACCGCGACGGCAACCCCAACGTCACGGCAGCGGTGACTCGCGAAGTGTTGCTGCTGGCGCGCTGGATGGCGGCGGATTTGTACCTGCGCGATGTCGATCACCTGGCGGCCGAGTTGTCGATGCAGCAGGCCAGCGACGCGCTGAAAGCCAAGGCCGGCGACAGCGCCGAGCCGTATCGTGCGGTGCTCAAGCAATTGCGCGAACGCCTGCGTGCCACCCGCAACTGGGCGCATGCGTCGCTGACGGCGGCGACACCGGCGCCTGCCGATGTGCTGCACAACAACCGCGATCTGCTTGATCCATTGGAACTGTGCTTCAACTCGCTGCATGAGTGCGGCATGGGCGTGATTGCCGACGGGCCGCTGCTCGATTGCCTGCGCCGGGCCGTGACCTTTGGCCTGTTTCTGGTGCGCCTGGATGTGCGTCAGGATTCGTCGCGGCACAGTTCGGCCATGACTGAAATCACCGACTATCTTGGGCTCGGTCGTTACGAAGACTGGGACGAAGAGCAGCGCATCACCTTCCTGACCCGCGAGCTTAGCAATCGTCGGCCGTTGCTGCCGGCGCATTTCAAACCGTCCGCCGACACTGCGGAAGTGCTCGCCACTTGCAAGGAAATTGCCGCCGCACCGGGCGCCTCGCTGGGATCCTACGTGATCTCGATGGCCGGCGCGGCTTCCGATGTGCTCGCCGTGCAATTGCTGCTCAAAGAGTCCGGCGTGTTGCGGCCAATGCGCGTCGTGCCGCTGTTCGAAACCCTGGCTGACCTCGATAACGCCGGGCCGGTGATGGAGCGTCTGTTGCTGCTGCCGGGCTATCGCGCGCGGCTGCAAGGCCCGCAGGAAGTCATGATCGGTTACTCCGACTCGGCCAAGGACGCCGGCACGACGGCAGCGGCCTGGGCGCAATACCGCGCGCAGGAGCGGCTGGTGGACATTTGCCTCGAGCAGCAAGTCGAACTGCTGTTGTTCCATGGTCGTGGCGGCACCGTGGGACGTGGCGGTGGCCCGGCGCACGCGGCGATTCTGTCGCAGCCACCGGGATCGGTCGCGGGGCGTTTCCGCACCACCGAGCAGGGCGAAATGATTCGTTTCAAATTTGGCCTGCCGGACATTGCCGAACAAAACCTCAATCTGTATCTCGCCGCTGTGCTCGAAGCCACGTTGCTGCCACCGCCGCCGCCAACGCCTCAATGGCGCCATCTGATGGATGAACTGGCGGCCGACGGCGTCAGCGCTTATCGCAAAGTCGTGCGTGAGAATCCGCAGTTCGTCGAGTATTTCCGTCAGTCCACGCCGGAGCAGGAATTGGGCCGGTTGCCGCTCGGCAGCCGGCCTGCCAAGCGCCGTGCTGGCGGGATTGAAAGCCTGCGGGCGATCCCGTGGATCTTCGGCTGGACGCAAACGCGCTTGATGCTGCCGGCCTGGCTCGGCTGGGAATCGGCGCTGAGCAAGGCGCTGGAACGCGGCGAGGGCGAGTTGCTGGGGCAGATGCGTGAGCAATGGCCGTTCTTCCGCACGCGTATCGACATGCTGGAAATGGTCCTGGCCAAGGCTGACGCCGATATTGCGCTGTCCTACGACGAGCGTCTGGTCGAGCCGGAATTGCTGCCGTTGGGTGCGCACTTACGCGACCTATTGTCGCAGGCATGCTCGGTGGTACTTGGGTTGACCGGTCAGTCGCAGTTGCTGGCACACAGTCCGGACACCCTTGAATTCATCCGTCTGCGCAACACCTATCTCGACCCGCTGCATCTATTACAAGCCGAATTGCTGGCACGTTCGCGACAGCAGCATGTCGAGCAGGGCAGCCCGGTGGAACAGGCGTTACTGGTGTCTGTGGCGGGCATTGCCGCCGGTTTGCGTAATACCGGCTAAGGTTTTTGCCGTGGCATGCCGTGCCCGGAGTCAACGCCGGGTGCCGCTTCGCACGCTGAGGAAAGTGCCGCCAGGCGACAGTAAGTGACGGGGTTGCGACTTGGGTCACCGCGTCGCGAGGTCGCGGCAGGCGCGGGTTTCTCCGACTTTTGGCGTCTTGTGTGGGCGCAGCCTGCTGTGTATCTTGATCAGCCTTTGGCCGTTTATGCGGCCACGACCCGTATTTTTCAGGAATCGTCCCATGCGGCGAGTCCTTTGTTTTGTAAAAGCTTTTTATAAAAAAATTGAGGAGCACATCTAATGCGCGTCATTCTGCTGGGAGCTCCCGGGGCCGGTAAAGGTACTCAGGCTAAGTTCATCACCGAAAAATTCGGCATTCCGCAAATCTCCACTGGTGACATGCTGCGTGCAGCGGTCAAGGCCGGCACTCCACTGGGCGTTCAAGCCAAAAGCATCATGGATGCCGGCGGCCTGGTGTCGGATGATCTGATCATCGCACTGGTTCAGGATCGTATCGCGCAACCTGACTGCGCCAACGGCTTCCTGTTCGACGGTTTCCCGCGCACCATTCCGCAGGCCGAAGCACTGGTGACTGCTGGCGTCGAATTGGACGCCGTGGTTGAAATCGCCGTTGAAGACGAAGAAATCGTTCAGCGTATCGCCGGACGTCGTGTTCACGAAGCCAGCGGCCGGGTGTATCACATCGTCTACAACCCGCCGAAAATCGCAGGCAAAGACGACATCACCGGCGAAGAGCTGGTACAGCGCAAGGACGACACCGAAGAAACCGTGCGTCATCGCCTGTCGGTCTACCATTCGCAGACCAAGCCGCTGGTGGACTTCTACCAGAAGCTGTCGGCTGCCAACGGCAAGCCGAAGTGCAGCCACATCCCGGGCGTTGGTTCGGTAGAAGCAATCACCGCCAAGGTGCTTGAAGCGTTGAGCTGAAAAAGCTGATTAGCTGCATCATCCACGGCCCGCTTGCGGGCCGTAGTTGTTTATACTGACGCACTTTTTCCCCACCCCTGTTTTGGATACATCGATGAGCACCTTGCTGGCCCTGGACACCGCGACTGAAGCTTGCTCCGTTGCCTTGCTGCATGACGGCAAGGTCACGAGCCATTACGAGGTGATTCCGCGCCTGCACGCGCAAAAGCTGCTGCCGATGATCCAGCAATTGCTGGCCGATGCCGGTACCACGTTGCAAGCGGTGGATGCTATTGCGTTCGGTCGTGGGCCGGGTGCGTTTACCGGTGTGCGAATTGCCATCGGTGTGGTGCAGGGCTTGGCGTTCGCGCTGGATCGTCCGGTGCTGCCGGTGTCCAACCTGGCCGTGTTGGCGCAACGTGCGTTTCGCGAGCAGGGTGTGAGCCAGGTTGCAGCGGCGATCGATGCGCGCATGGACGAAGTGTATTGGGGCTGCTATCGCGAGACGGCGGGGGAGATGCGTCTGGTCGGCGCCGAAGCAGTGCTGCCGCCGGAAGTCGCGGCGCTGCCGGTCGATGCCAGTGGCGAATGGTTCGGTGCTGGCACTGGCTGGGGCTATGGTGAGCGTATCGCAGTGAACCTGAGCGGTTCAGACGCGGGCATGCTGCCCCACGCCGAAGACCTGTTGACCTTGGCACGCTTTGCTTGGGAGCGCGGCGAAACGATTCCGGCCGATGATGCGCAGCCGGTTTACCTGCGCGATAAAGTGGCTACCCCCAAGGCCCGCTGATTCACCCAAAAACCTGTGGGAGCGAGCAAGCTTGCTCCCACAGTGAATAGTGCTCTGCCTGAAGTCTGCCAATCGTCAGTTTCTAACCCCACGTTTTAAACCTTTTGCGCTTTATGTGTTCTAGTTATCACTCGGCAGTTTGCTAAGTCGGTCAAGTGCCGCTAAATTGCCATCATTGATACCGAGCATGAATTTATGCGTATAGACGGCGTTTCCTCTCAGTCCTACCCCATCAAGCGCAAGCCTCGCAAAGGCAATGTGGCGCAGGAAGAAACCGTCGACGATATCGACGGCGAGTTGGAATTCCCCACCGAAGAGCAACTGGCCGCCCGTGCTGCCAAAGCCTCTGCGCAACGCTTGAGCAATCTGCCTGCCCGTCAGCAAGACATGATCTACCACCGTGCGATGAAGAAAAGCGTAGCCATGGCCTTGGCCAGCTACCTGAGCACTGCCGGTTTTGTCGATTGGGATGCGGACGTGCTGGGCCTCGACCTTTACATCTGATGGCTCTGCCTTACTACCTCGGTTGCCCGTCCTGGAGCGAAAACGCCTGGCGCGAGTATCTGTATCCGGAAGACGCCAAAACCTCTGATTTCCTCAGCCTCTATTGCCAAGTGTTCAACGCCGTGGAAGGCAACACGACCTTCTACGCCAGTCCTTCGCCGGCCACTGTGCAGCGTTGGGCCGACGTCATGCCTGAACACTTTCGCTTCACTGCCAAGTTCCCCGGCGACATTAGCCACAGCGGTGACCTGCGCGAGCAACTGACCGCCGCCGAAACCTTCCTGCAGTTACTCAAACCCCTCGGCGAGCGTGTCTCGCCGCTGTGGCTGCAATTGTCGAAAAGCTTCACGCCGCATCGGTTGCCGGAGTTGGCGGCGTTTATCGATGCGCTGGACTGCCCGCTGGCGGTTGAGGTGCGGCATGAGCAGTTCTTCGCCAAGGGCGAGAGCGAGCGCCTGCTCAATCGGCTGCTGCTCGATCGTGGGGTTGAGCGTATCTGTCTCGACCCGCGAGCGCTGTTCAGTTGCCTGTCGACCGAGTCTTCGGTGATTCACGCCCAATCGAAAAAGCCGCGTGTGCCGACGCGTCCAGCGGCGTTCACGCAGTTCCCGCAAGTGCGCTTTATTGGTCATCCCGAGCTTGAGGCCAACGATGCGTTCCTGGTGCCGTGGGTGGCGAAAATCGCCGAGTGGATAGAAGAAGGCCGCACGCCATACATCTTCCTGCACACTGCCGACAACCTGCTGGCGGCGAAGTTGGCGCAACGTTTTCATGTACAACTGATGCAACGTTTGCCTGGCTTGCCATCGCTGCCTGAGCTATACAGAGAACCCGCCGCGGAGCAACTTGGCCTGCTCTGAGGCGGGTTTATTCATCTGCCCCGGAGCTGCCAATGGACGCGCAAACCCGCAAAGCCCACGCCTTCAAAGCCCTGCATGAACGCCCGGGGATTTTCGTTATTCCCAATCCGTGGGACGCCGGTTCAGCGAAGATGCTCGCCAGCCTTGGCTATCAGGCACTGGCGACGACCAGCGCCGGTTACGCATTTTCCCAGGGCAAAGCCGATGGTGCTTTGAGTCTCGATGAGACGTTGGCGAATGTCCGCGCGATTATCGCAGCCACCGATTTGCCGGTAGCGGTGGATCTGGAAAACGGTTTCGCCGATGACCCGGTCGAATGCGCCCAAAGCTTGCTGCGCGCAGCCGAAGCGGGCGCGGTAGGCGCCTCAATCGAAGACGCCACCGGCCGTGAAGACGCCCCGATCTATTGCTTTGAACACGCCGTGGCGCGCGTCGAAGCCGCCGTCGCTGCCGTACGCACGTTGCCGTTTCCCTTCACCCTGACGGCCCGTGCGGAAAACTATCTGCACGGCAATCCCGATATCAATGACACCGTCCGCCGCTTGCAGGCTTTTGCCGAGGCAGGCGCCGACGTGCTGTATGCGCCCGGCTTGCGCAATGCTGACGAAGTGCTGGCGGTGGTGCGTGCGGTGGCCCCCAAACCGGTCAACGTCCTGATGTCCGGCGGGCTGAAGATGACGGTGCAGCAACTGGAAGACATCGGTGTGCGGCGGATCAGTACCGGTTCGGCATTGGCCCTGGCCGCGTTCGGCGAATTCTTCCGTGCGGCTGAAGAAATCCAGCAATCGGGCACATTCGGTTTTACGTCGCAGTCGATGCCTTACGCCAAGGCCAATCAGTTTTTCAAAGGCTGAACAGGGTGCGATGGATTCCATGGGCTGTGCTGCTGGTCATTGTCGGCGCCATGGTCAGTGTCTGGCGTGGTTGGCTGCCAGTGCCGCCCGAGTGGAACCCGTGGGCGCCGCTGGATGTAAAGGCCGCGCCCAATTGGCTGACCGGTTACAAGCTGATGCGCTTGCGCGGTGACCCAGAGCTGTGTGCGCAAGCACTGGCCAGCTCGGCGTTGCGCGTGACGAGCCAAGCGGACAGCCCCGACGCCAAGTGCCCGCTGATTGGCGCCTTGCGCGTTCAGGGTGCAGAGGTGGCCCTGAGCAGCAGCTTCCTCGCCAGTTGCCCGTTGGCGGTGGCTTACGCGATGTTCGAGCGACACACCCTGCAACCCGCCGCGCAGGCCGTTTACGGCGAGAACGTCGCACGCCTGGATCACCTCGGCAGTTTCGCCTGCCGCAATCTCTACAACCGCGAGAGCGGCGCGCTCAGCCGGCATGCCAGTGCCGATGCGCTGGATATCGCCGGTTTTCGTCTGGCGAGCGGTCGCCGTGTCAGCGTGCTAAAGGATTGGCCCAAGCAGAATCAGGACGCACAGTTTCTGCGTCAGGTGCGTGATGGCGCGTGCCAGGCATTCAGTGTGGTGTTGAGCCCGGATTACAACGCGGCGCATCGCAATCATTTTCATGTCGATATCGGGCGCTGGAGCGTGTGTCGCTGAGGCTTAGGCGGCGATGCGCAGGTTCTGCAAAACGATCGGGCGTGCCCAGCCGTTATCGAAGTCCAGCGCCTTTTGCTGTTCGGCGATTTCTTGCGGCGAGAACGGCGGGAATGGCTTGTCCAGCAAGTCCAGATCGAACTCGGCAATCGGCAAGTACAGTGGACGCTTGTGCGGCGCAGCGCCTGGCTCCGGAATTGGCTGACCATTGTTGATCACGATCGGGCGAACCCAACTGCTGTCGAAATCCTGCTGCTCTTGCTGAGCTTTGATTTCTTCCGGCGGGAACGGTGGGAATGGCTTGTCGGCCAGTTCCATTTCGAACTCGGCGATTGGCAGGAACAGCGGCTCCGGCGGACGCACTTCGGTTTCAACGACTTCGCATTCACGCTGGCTGACGATATGCGCGTGCAGTTCGCTGCCCAGGGTCGGCTCTTCAGGGCTGTTCAGGTCAACCGGTGGAAACGTGCCGCAGGCGGGCACCACTTCACTCGTCTGTTCGGCCAGGGCCTGGGCAAAGAAATCCTGCCACAGGTGACTGACGCCGCTCAGTGCTTGAGTATTTTGACGGCTGAAATCGCCATGGGGCGAAATGTAGCCAATCGATGTGGGAAGAATGCCTGACATTTTTTTCGGTTGACGCTCAGCTCTGGCAAAATGCGCGTTGATTGGGTTATCGGCGGTTTCTGCCGATCCTTAACTTTTTTGAGCGTGTTTTCCATGATTGAGCAACCCGCGGCCTGCCGCATCCATGTCCAGGCCCTTGGCCCGACGTTTGAAGCGCAGGCCGAGCAGTGGGCCAAGCGTCTGGGCCTGCCGTTGCAAGTGGCTGATGGCGAGTTTGCCTTGCAGGTCGGCGAGCAGGGTTTGCAACTCCAGCAACTGGGGCCGGATGCGCCGGGGCCTGTGCGCGTGGACTTTGTCGAGGGCGGTGCGGCGCATCGTCGTTTATACGGCGGTGGCAGCGGGCAGATGATCGCCAAGGCTGTCGGCATTGCCCAAGGTGTGCGCCCGCGGGTGTTGGATGCCACAGCAGGGCTGGGCAAGGATGCGTTCGTGCTGGCGAGTCTGGGCTGCGAGATGAGCCTGATCGAGCGCCAGCCGCTGATCGGTGCGTTGCTGGAGGATGGCCTGGCGCGCGCGGCGGAAGATTTCGACGTGGCGCCGATTGTGGCGCGGATGAAGTTGCTCAAGGGCAACTCCATCGAGGTCATGCGCCACTGGGAGGGCGAGCCGCCGCAAGTGATCTACCTTGATCCGATGTTCCCGCATCGGGAGAAAACCGCGTTGGTGAAGAAGGAAATGCGCCTGTTCCGGCCGCTGGTTGGCGATGATCCGGATGCACCGGCGTTGCTTGAAGCGGCGTTGGCACTGGCCACGCACCGGGTGGTGGTCAAGCGGCCGCGCAAGGCGCCGTGCATCGACGGGCCGAAGCCGAGTCATGCGCTGGATGGCAAGTCCAGCCGGTATGACATTTACCCGAAGAAGGCGCTCAAGGCTTAAGACCGCGTCGCTGCCATCGCTAGCCTGCTAGCGATGGGGCCGGCCAATACAGCGCAAAACTCAGGGCCGATACGCCCGCATAAACAATCCCACGACTTCCTGCACATGGCTCTGCGCCGCCTCGTCAGTCAACGGCTCCCCACAGCCATACAACAAGCGAAAATTGCCCGCGCCCTTGATCAGGCAGAAGAAATGCTCAGCCGCGTTACGCGGCAGGTCGATGTTCAGCGCGCCGCTTTCGTGGATCTGCGTCAACAGCCGCTCCATCCCTTGCACCATGCGCTCGGGGCCGGCCTCAAAGAAAATCTGCGACAGTTTTGGATCCTGCGCGCCCAGTGCCATGATCAGGCGATGCAGATTCACCGATTCATCGCTGTTGATCAGGTGATGAAAGCCCCGGGCAATGTTCAGCAACACATTTTCCACGGCAATGCCGTCCGGCAATTCGAAGAACAACGGCGGTAATTGTTCCTCGCATTTGGCCACCACGGCGGCGGAGAACAGTGTCTCCTTATCGGTGAAATGGCTGTAGACCGTCAGCTTCGACACGCCGGCCTCGGCGGCCACCGCGTCCATGCTGGTGTTGGCATAGCCATGACTCAGAAACAGAATTTTCGCCGCATCGAGAATCGCCTGACGTTTGGCCAGATCCTTGGGGCGGCCCGGGCCGTTTGGAACTGCAAGATTGTTCGACATTCTTCGCTTTTATTACTGGACTGGTGAGTTTGCTATTAATAACATACCGGCCAGTATAATTATTCCAAGCACCATTAGCGAAAGGTCCGTCACCATGTCCCGCCATGCACTGCACCTCACGTGGCCATTTGCGTTGCCAGTCAGCCTGGTTTTTTTACTGTCCGCATGTGGCCAGGAAGAGGCAGCGCCCGTTACCGTGCGACCGGCGATGGTGGTGCAGCCAGAGCCTTCGGCGCAGAAGATGGAAAGCTATCCGGGCGAAGTGCGCGCCCGTTACGAACCTGATCTGGCGTTCCGCATCGGTGGAAAAGTCAGCCGACGACTGGTCGAGGAAGGTCAGCGCGTGAAGGCCGATCAGCCGCTCGCCGAACTTGATCCCCAGGACGTACGCCTGCAACTGGAAGCGACTCGCGCCCAAGTCTCTGCCGCTGAGGCCAATCTCACTCTGGTGCGCGCCGAACGTGACCGCTACAAGACGCTGATGGATCGGCAGATGGTCAGCCGCTCGGCCTACGACAACGCCGAAAACCTTTATCGCTCCGGCGAAGCCCGCCTCAAACAGATCAAAGCCCAATTCAACGTTTCGACCAATCAGGCCAGTTACGCCGTGTTGCGTGCGCCCCAGGACGGTGTGGTTGCCAAGCGCTCGGTGGAAGTGGGGCAGGTGGTCGCCGCAGGGCAGACGGTGTTTACACTCGCCGCCGATGGTGAGCGTGAAGTGCTGATCAGCCTGCCGGAACAGAGTTTTGGCAGGTTCAAGGTCGGTCAGCCGGTTACCGTAGAGCTCTGGACGCAGCAGAACCAGCGCTTCGCCGGGCAGATTCGTGAGCTGTCGCCATCCGCCGATCCCAAATCCCGCACCTTCGCTGCCCGTATCTCTTTCACCAGTGGCAAAGTCCCGGCCGAACTCGGCCAGAGTGCGCGTGTGTTCGTGCAATCAGCCAATACCGCATCGCTATCGGTGCCGCTTTCGGCACTGACCGCCGAGAACGGTGCGACCTACGTCTGGGTCGTCAGCGCCAATAACACCTTGAAGAAGACCCCGGTGCGAGTCGGCCCATTCGGTGAAAAAACCGTGCCGGTGCTCGAAGGCCTCAACGCCAGCGACTGGGTCGTGGCTGCCGGCGTGCATGTGCTCCTCGAAGGGCAGCAAGTGCGCCCCGTGGATCGTTCCAACCGTGTGGTCAATCTGGCGGACAAGGAGTAAGTCCCGATGCGCTTCAACCTTTCCGAATGGGCGCTGCGTAATCGCCAGATCGTACTGTTCCTGATGCTTTTGCTGGCCATCGTCGGTGCGTTGTCCTACACCAAACTCGGCCAAAGTGAAGACCCGCCGTTCACCTTCAAGGCCATGGTGATTCAAACCCGTTGGCCAGGGGCGACCGCGCAGGAAGTCTCACGGCAGGTCACTGAACGCATCGAAAAGAAACTGATGGAAACCGGTGAGTACGAGCGCATTGTTTCGTTCTCCCGTCCTGGTGAGTCTCAAGTCACCTTCATTGCGCGCGACTCGATGCATTCGGTGGAGATTCCCGATCTCTGGTATCAGGTACGCAAGAAAATCAGCGACATCCGCCAGACGCTGCCGCCGGGCATTCAGGGGCCGTTTTTCAACGATGAATTTGGCACGACCTTCGGCAATATCTACGCGCTGACCGGCGACGGTTTCGACTACGCCGTGCTCAAGGATTACGCCGATCGCATCCAGATCCAGCTGCAACGGGTAAAGGATGTCGGCAAGGTCGATTTGCTCGGTTTGCAGGACGAGAAAATCTGGGTCGAGCTGTCGAACGTCAAACTCGCCACCCTCGGTTTACCGCTGGCGGCGGTGCAACAGGCGCTGGAGGAACAGAATGCGGTGTCCACGGCGGGTTTCTTTGAGACGCCTACCGAGCGCTTGCAGCTAAGGGTTTCGGGGAATTTTCAGACGGTCGATGAGATCAGGAACTTCCCCATCCGGGTCGGTGATCGCACGTTCCGTATCTGCGATGTCGCCGACGTGCGGCGTGGATTCAACGATCCGCCGGCGCCGCGCATGCGCTTCATGGGCGAAGATGCGATCGGCCTGGCGGTTGCGATGAAGGGCGGCGGTGACATTCTGGTACTGGGTAAGGCGCTGGAAGGCGAGTTCTCGCGTATCCAGAAAAACCTCCCGGCCGGTATGCAACTGCGCAAGGTGTCTGACCAACCGGCAGCAGTGAAAACCGGGGTTGGCGAGTTTGTCCAGGTGTTGGTCGAGGCGCTGGCGATTGTGTTGCTGGTGAGCTTCTTCTCCTTGGGCGTGCGCACCGGCATGGTCGTGGCGCTGACCATTCCGCTGGTCTTGGCGATGACCTTTGCCTGCATGTATTACCTGGGTATCGGCCTGCACAAAATCTCCCTCGGTGCGCTGGTTCTGGCGCTGGGCTTGCTGGTGGACGACGCGATCATTGCCGTGGAGATGATGGCGATCAAAATGGAACAGGGCTTCGACCGGATCAAGGCCGCGAGCTACGCCTGGACCAGCACCGCGTTCCCCATGCTCACCGGAACGCTGATTACCGCCGCAGGCTTTCTGCCGATTGCCACGGCGCAGTCCGGCACCGGTGAGTACACCCGCTCTATTTTCCAGGTGGTGACCATCGCGCTGCTTGCTTCGTGGGTGGCAGCGGTGGTGTTCGTGCCGTATCTGGGTGAAAAACTGCTGCCGGACCTGGCGAAAATTCATGCCGCCAAACACGGCGCCGGGGACGGTCAGTCGGACCCTTATGGCACACCGTTCTATCAGCGCGTTCGACGTCTGGTGGAGTGGTGTGTGGTCCATCGTAAAACCGTGATCGTGCTGACGTTGGGGCTGTTTATCGCGTCGGTGATGTTGTTCCGCTTCGTGCCGCAGCAGTTCTTCCCCGCCTCAAATCGACTGGAATTGATGGTCGATCTGAAACTCGCCGAGGGCGCTTCGTTGGCCAATACCACCGGTGAGGTCAAGCGGCTTGAAGCGATACTCAAGGAGCATGCCGGCATCGATAACTATGTGGCCTATGTCGGCACCGGTTCGCCGCGTTTCTATTTGCCGCTGGACCAGCAACTGCCTGCGGCGAGCTTCGCCCAGTTTGTGGTGTTGGCCAAAAATATCGAAGAGCGTGAAGCGCTGCGAACCTGGTTGATCGATACGCTCAACGAACAGTTTCCGGCGCTGCGTTCGCGGGTGACACGTCTGGAAAATGGTCCGCCCGTGGGGTATCCGGTGCAGTTTCGCGTCACGGGTGAGCACATCGAAGAAGTTCGTGCGCTTGCCCGCAAGGTGGCGGCCAAGGTGCGCGAGAATCCCCATGTGGTCAACGTGCATCTGGACTGGGAAGAACCGAGCAAAGTGATCTACCTGAACATCGATCAGGATCGCGCTCGGGCACTTGGGGTGAGCACGGCCAGTCTGGCCAAATTCCTCCAGAGTTCGTTGACCGGGTCGAGTGTCAGCCAATATCGCGAAGACAACGAGTTGATCGAGATTCTGCTGCGCGGCACGGTGCATGAGCGCACTGAGCTGTCGCTGTTGCCGAGCCTGGCAGTGCCGACTGACAACGGCCGCAGCGTCGCGTTGTCGCAAGTGGCCACGCTGGAATACGGCTTTGAGGAAGGCATCATCTGGCACCGTAACCGCCTGCCGAACGTGACGGTGCGCGCGGACATTTATGACAGGGAGCAACCGGCGACGTTGGTGAAACAGATCCTGCCGACGCTGGATTCGATTCGTGCCGAGTTGCCGGACGGTTATCTGCTGGATGTCGGTGGGACGGTGGAGGATTCGCAGCGGGGGCAGAAGTCGGTGAACGCCGGGGTGCCGATGTTCATTGTCGTTGTGCTGACGTTGCTGATGGTGCAACTGCGCAGTTTTTCGCGCACGGCGATGGTGTTTTTGACGGCGCCGTTGGGGTTGATCGGGGTGGTGCTGTTTTTGATGGTGTTTCGGCAGCCGTTCGGATTTGTGGCGATGTTGGGGACGATTGCGCTGTCGGGGATGATCATGCGTAATTCGGTGATTCTGGTGGATCAGATCGAGCAGGATATTGCCTCGGGGCTCAGGCCTTGGCAGGCGATTATCGAGGCTACCGTGCGGCGCTTTCGGCCGATTGTGTTGACGGCTCTGGCGGCGGTTCTGGCGATGATTCCGTTGTCGCGCAGTGTGTTTTTTGGGCCGATGGCGGTGGCGATCATGGGGGGGTTGATTGTGGCGACGGCTCTGACGTTGTTGTTTTTGCCGGCGTTGTATGCGGCTTGGTTCCGAGTGCGTCGGAAGGCTTGAGGCTTGGCGGCCTTTGGGCCGACCATGCTGTGGGTGTTCTTGGTGAATATCCGTTGCTTCGGGTGCTGGCTCTGGCGGTTTCGCTTTTACAGCGAGTCCCTTTTGCAAACGCCCAAAAGGAACCAAAACGCTGGGCCCCGGCGTACGGCCCGCTCGCTGGGGCTCGGGGTGCCTTCGTTGCGGGTTTCATCCGGGGGCATCGCCTCCGGTTTGCTGCGCTGCACCTCCTTTCGATGTGTTCGACTTCGTCGAACGGCGCTGCGCGCCTACCCCCGGATGAATCCCGAAACGAAGCCTGCCGAAGGGGCCGGTACGTCAAGAGCTGCAGCCGAGCTAACGCTCATCCTGTTGAGTGGTGAAGGGCGACGCGGGGCTAGTGTGTGGTGTTTTTGCTTTTCGGTGTGGGTTTGCCAGCGATGGCGGCCTGACAGCCGACCGATTGCGACCGGATGACACTCGATGCCATTGTGTGAGACAGCCTGCTGGCACTTCTCGAAGTCGATCCGCAAACCTGACGCCTGCAAAAAAGCCCGCTGAACGTATGACGTTCAGCGGGCTTTTTGGTGTTCAGAACCTTACAGCGTCCCAAACACCTTCTTCGCCAGACTTGTTGCAGCAGCGGCGGGGTTTTTGCGGATGGTTTCTTCCTGTTTACCGATCATCTCGAACAGGCCGTTAAGTGCTTGCTCGGTGACGTAGTTTTCGACGTTGGCGCTCTTGGCGTCGACGACGCCGAAGGCCGCGGCCTGGCCGGCGAAGGTGTTGTATTTCTGCGCCACGCCGACCTTGTCGGTGGCTTGTTTGACGATTGGCAGGAACTTGGCGCGGATCTGTTCGCGGCTGGATTTGTCCAGGTACTGTGTGGCCGAGTCGTTGCCGCCGCTGAGGATGCCTTTGGCGTCGGCCACGCTCATTTTTTTCACGGCGTCGACGAGGATCGGCTGGGCCTGGGTCACGGCGCTTTCCGCGGCTTTGTTCATCGCGGTTTCCAGTTCTTCGACCTGGGCGCCCATGCCGAAGGCTTTCATCTTGCCGGCGACTTTGCCGAGTTTACCCGGCAGTTCGATTTTCACGTCCGGGTTGTTGCTGAAACCGCCCGGGGTACCTAATTGTTTGACGGCCAGTTGTGCGCCTTGGGTCAAGGCGTCCTTGAGGCCGCCGGTGGCGTCGTTTTGTGACAGGTCGCTGAGTGACAGGGCCATGGCGCTGGCGCAGATCATCAGGCCTGCGCACAGGCCGGCGAAGCGAAAGGTGGGACTGAGCATGGCGGCTTCCTTGTTCCAGAAAATGAATTAACGCGCGGCGTCAACGCGGATTTTAAGCGGCTGCGGATCGTTGCCGTCCAGTTGCACGGCATGGTTTTCGGTGGTGATGAACATCAGTTCGCCGTTCACTTCAATGCGTGCGCTGACCGAGTAACGGTGGCCGGGTTTGACCTGCGCCGGATCGTAGCTCAAGTGGAACGGCAGCGGCACTTGGCCTTTGACCGGGCCTTTCTGTTCATCGAGTACAACGGCTGGGGCGTCGGCCAGTGAAACGTCTTGCAGGCTCACGCTCAGCGTTGCGCTCGGTGGCAGGGCGATGCGTTGCAGGTAGAACACTTCGCCGTCGAGGCTGACCTTGCCGGCGGGAGTGGTCGATTGGCAGGCGCTGAGCAGGGCAGCGGCAGCGAGAATGGTCAGTTTTTTCATGGCAAATCTCCTTTCATTGTGGGAGCGGGCTTGCTCGCGAAGGCGGTGTGACACTCAACAGCGATGTTGAATGTTGAACCGCTTTCGCGAGCAAGCCCGCTTCCACAGGGTTTTCATCAGGTCTCGGGCGGTGTGGCGACTTGGTCGGCCGCATCTTCACTGCGATGCAGCGCCACCTGACGGATCGACAAACGAATGTCCGCCGGCAACACGCGTTTGGCAGCACCTTCGGCCAGTTCGCCGAGCAGTTCGTGGTAGCTCAATTTGCCCGCTTCGTCGCGGCGCAGCACGTCGAGGTCGAGCAGGGTCTGGATGAAGTGGCGGAACAGGCTCTTGTCGAAAAACTCCGGGGCGTTGAGGCCATGCAGGATCGACAGGCGCTGAGCCATGACCGTGCAGAGGTCTTCCAGTTCTTCGGCGCTGACGGCGTTCTGGCCGGCGTTGAGCAGCAGCGACACGGTCATGTAGAAACGTTGCAGGGTCTGCGCAATGCTCTTCGACAGCAGCGTCAGCAACACGAAATGCCGTGAACTTGGCGCCGGACGCAGGTAGACGTCTTTCTCGAAACGCAGCAGACCTTGCTCGACAAATGCTTCCAGCCACTGATCGACCACGGCATCGAGTTCGTCCAGGCTCCAGCGGATGAACAGCTCCGACTGCAAGTACGGATACAGCGCGCGGGTGTAGCGCAGGATCTGTTCGCGGCTCATGCGCGAGGTGCTCTGGAAGAAACTCGCCAGCAGCGCCGGCAGGGCAAAGATGTGCAGCACGTTGTTGCGGTAGTAGGTCATCAGGACGGCGTTCTGCTCGTCCAGATAGAGGATCTTGCCCAGCGCATCGCTTTGCTCGGACAGCAGGTCCATGTCCTTCACATGCTCGATCAGCGCACGGCCATCACCTTCCGGCAGGGTGGTGTGTGGCGAGTACGGGACTTTGCGCAGCAGGGCCAGATACAGATCCAGCACGCGCGCCATGGCCCGATCGTCCAGTGCCAGGCGGCTGGTCGACAGAAGCGCCAGTGCCACCAGGTTGACCGGGTTGATCGCTGCCGCTTCGTTGAGGTGCTGGGCGACTTTCTCTCCGAGGCGATGGGTGGTCGCGTTGAGCCACGCGGGTTTGTACTGCGGGCCAAGTTCCTGTTGGCGCCAGCCCGGTTGCTCGGCATCGAGGAATTGCGCCAGTTTGATCGGTTCGCCGAAGTTGACGGCCACCTGACCGAAACGTTGCTTGAGCGCGCCGATGACTTTGAAGATGTCGAAGATCGACTCTTTCTTCTTGCTCGCACCCCGCAGTTCGCCCAGGTAGGTGCGGCCCTCCAGCACGCGTTCATAACCGATGTACACCGGCACAAACACGATCGGCATGCGCGAGGAGCGCAGGAAGCTGCGCATCGTAATCGCGAGCATCCCGGTTTTCGGTTGCAGCATGCGCCCGGTGCGCGAGCGGCCGCCTTCGACGAAGTACTCGACCGGGAAGCCTTTGGTGAACAGGGTGTGCAGGTATTCGTTGAACACCGAGGTGTACAGCGGATTGCCCTTGAACGTGCGGCGCATGAAGAACGCACCGCCACGGCGCAGCAGGCTGCCGATCACCGGCATGTTGAGGTTGATCCCGGCGGCGATGTGCGGCGGGGTCAGGCCGTTGCGGAACAGCAGATACGAAAGCAGCAGGTAGTCGATGTGGCTGCGGTGGCACGGCACGTAGATCACTTCGTGACCCTGGGCGACCTTCTGCACGCCTTCGATGTGGTTGACCTTGATGCCGTCGTAGATCTTGTTCCAGAACCAGCTCAGCACCACTTCGAGGAAGCGGATCGCGGTGTAGGTGTAGTCCGAAGCGATCTCGTTGCCGTAGCGCAGGGCTTGGGCCTTGGCTTTTTCCGGGGAGATGTTTTCGCGCTCGGCCTCATCAAGGATCGCTTGCTTGACCAGTGGCTGGTTGAGCAGGCCTTTGACGAGGTTGCGGCGGTGGGAAATGTCCGGGCCGATCACCGCCGCTTTGAGGTTGCGAAAGTGCACGCGCAGGATGCGCTGGGCCATGCGTACGGTGCGCTCGTGGCCCTTGTTGTGTTCGATCAGCTCGCGCAAGTGGATCGGCGCAGAGAATTGCACACGGGTTTTACGCCCCAGCACGATGATGCTCAGCAGCCGGCGCAGACGTCCTGTGACCGCCCAACTGTCGGCGAACAACAATTTCCACGGGCTCGACTCGCTGTCCGGCGACTGCCCCCAGAACACGCTGACCGGGATGATTTGCGCATCTTCGGCGGCGTTCTGGGTGAGGGCGCTGACCAGGCGGGTCAGGGTCGGCGGCGCGCCGCGTTTGTCCTGACGGCCGAGCCAGTCCGGGTCTGGCGTCAGGTAAAAGAACGCCGCCGGTTCGATCAGCGATCCGATCGACACCGGCAGCACCGGGCGAGGCAGGCCGGCCTTGGTGCACTCGGTATCGACCACTGCCAAGTCGGTGAGCGATGGGTTTTGCAGGACGTAGAACACCGGACGACTGCGGTCGAGGTTGAGGGTGAACGACGACTGATTGATCGTCTCGGAGCGAACCCAGAGGTATAACAGTCGGCGCAAGGTGCCAAACACAAGACGGCGGAACGGGGAACGGGTCATACGGCTTCTGCGTGAGTGAATAAAACCGAGCGTTTGCTCGGGCGGTCGACAGTTTGCCGGATTCATCGAAAATCGGCAAAAAAGCGGCGAAGTAATCTCCTGTTGAGACTTTTCGCTCCTGTCATATACTCGGCGGTCTGTCGCCGGGGCCCTTTTATGGACGTCGGACGCAGGCTGACGTTCCTCAAAGGCTTTCCTGCGAAAAGCCTGTTCAATAATAAAAAAGGAGTATGAACAGATGGCAACACGTGAAACCGGAAACGTGAAGTGGTTCAACGACGCCAAGGGCTACGGCTTCATTCAGCGCGAAGACGGGGTGGACGTGTTCGTGCACTACCGCGCGATTCGCGGCGAAGGGCATCGGTCGCTGACCGAAGGTCAGCAGGTTGAGTATGCGGTGGTGACAGGTGACAAGGGTTTGCAGGCTGAGGATGTTGTAGGCCTGTAAATCCAGGATCAAAAGATCGCAGCCTTCTGCAGCTACTACAAAAGCTGCTGCAGGCTGCGATCTTTTTTTGGGTGTGAAATCTCATCCAACGCTGCGCTGTATGAATAAACACCCTGTCAGATCTGACAGTAGACAGCTTTTGTTCTCACGGCTACTTTCGCGAAAACGTGCCTTGGAGCCAGTATTTTCGCGGCTCTACCTACGCGAGAGGAAAGCGGTCATGTGGAAAGGTATTTCGATTTTGCTGGTCTTGGGGCTTTTCGGGTGCTCAGGTCAGACGACCTCCGAAAATGCTTCTCCGGAACCGCTCGCTCGCGCAATGACAGGTCTGGCATTGCCACAACAAGAATCAGGTATTTCGGCGGCGCAGCCCGCGATATTCAAAGTGGTCGACGCGCCGGGAGGCGAGTTGAATGTCGATACCCTCGGCACAGAGGCCACTGTTCAGGTGAATTATCCGAGTCAGGCGCCTAGGGACACCGTCGGTGTGCGCCTGACCGGTGTGGCGTTGCGTGATGCGCCAATCCAGACCGTGTCCACCGTGGGCACGCGGACCTTCAAGTTGCCCAAAGCCTGGATCAGCGAAAACAAGGGGCGTACGGTCAACCTGACTTACACCTACAAGGTCGGCGGTGTCGGAAATCTGATTACCTCGTCCCCACTGAGCATCCGCGTGGTCAGCGCGCAGGGCCAGAGTGTGTTCAAGGTGGTCGAAGCCCCGACGGGAGAGTTGAATGCCGATACGCTCGGCACCGAAGCCAACGTACAGGTCAGTTATCCGAGCCTGGCGCCAAAGGATACTGTCGGTGTGCGCCTGACCGGTGTGGCGTTGCGTGATGCGCCAATCCAGACCGTGTCCACCGTGGGCACGCTGACCTTCAAGTTGCCCAAAGCCTGGATCAGCGAAAACAAGGGGCGTACGGTCAACCTGACTTACACCTACAAGGTCGGCGGTGTCGGAAATCTGATA
>NZ_JBIUWN010000035.1:38009-56751 GCF_044743485.1 Pseudomonas sp. NPDC087614
GGTGTGCGCCTGACCGGTGTGGCGTTGCGTGATGCGCCAATCCAGACCGTGTCCACCGTGGGCACGCTGACCTTCAAGTTGCCCAAAGCCTGGATCACTGAAAACAAGGCACGTACGGTCAACCTGACTTACACCTATAAAGTGGGCGGTGTCGGGAATCTGATCACTTCATCTCCCTTGCCGATCAAGGTGACAGGTGTTGCCGCTCCGGGCGACGGCCCACGGGTTGCAAATGAGTTGAACGTACAATATTCGACGACAAGTAATAGCTGTCCGAGCAATTCCAGTCTGGGAGCATGGTACTGCGCCGGGGTACTGATTCGCACAGTTGATGATTCGACGGCATTTCATGCCTGGAACCCTAGTCCGGGCGCCGAAAAACTAGGCGGGGTGTCATTCAGCTACATGAAGACGGGTATTGGCATGAATCAACTGCAAGGTAGTCGAACCCAGGGTTTTGTTCTGGAAACGGGGCAGAACTTTACCGTCAATGGGGGCTACCCGCTTCAAGTCCTGTGTTCATACCCCTACGATGGGGGCACTTTGATTCGTAGTGCAGCCGGCTGCGGGGCTGCGAGCAATTTCCCGAGCAGCAGTGTTCCATGTGCTGCTCAAGGCCTCACGACACTGACGACCTGGCGTGCGCACTTCCGGCAGTATCCAGCCAGCAGCACCAACCGCTATCACCATCAATGCAGTTTCGGTGTGGATAGGGCGGGGTTCGCACTCAGTTTACTTTCGCGGGAAAATCCAGCGGGTGAACTGGCTTCGTGGCGACAAAACGAGGTGATGATTAAGACCTGGCCGCAGAACATTTCGAATCTGCCGATCAAGGCGTTCATCTACTTCAATACTGCGAGCCGGGCGGTCGGTGTGGAAGGAGCGAAGAATATTCAGCGGGACTTCTTGAAAACGACAGGTAGACGTATTCCTGTCATTAAAGTCTCGCCCCATGCAGCGAACATCTTCAGTTACTCCGATGCCGATCAAGGGATCTAGGACAAAAAATCGGGCGCCATATCCGTCGCGGGACAGATATGGCGCCGGGTTGTTCAGGCGGTTTTCCAGGTGATCTCTTCTTCACCATCAGCGCTGATGCGCATCCAGCGATCCGCCGTTTCCTCGCCTTCTTCCTCGACCCACGTCCCCGGTGCACAACGCACTTCGACGTTCAGCGCAGCAAACGCGGCGCGGGCGCAGGCGATGTCGTCGTCCCATGGGGTCGCATCGCTTTCCAGGTACAGGCTGTTCCACTTGCCCACGGCTTTGGGCAGCCAGGTCACCGGGATGTTGCCGGCCTTGCACTTGTAGGTCTGGCCTTTCTGTACCCAGTCGCTGCACGGGCCCAACGCTTCACCGAGCCAGGCGGAAATGGCTTTGTGGTCGACGTCGGCGTCTTTCAGGTAAATCTCGATATCCGGTTGGCGCATGGATGTCCTCACTGCGGGTCTGAAAAATCCATTCGCGGATTTAGCCGGCCCCGGGCACTTGCCCGAGACCAAAAGTTATTGAAGAACGAAATAATCGTAGCGCATCGACACGGTGGTCACGAACGGCTCGGCCTGTTCGATCACCGCCGTGCGGCGTTCGGCACTGGCGCGCCAGCCGTGGGGTGTCATCGCCAGGAGGTTGGCGCGATCCTCGGGTTTGTCCAGCGTCAGCTTGAACTCCAACGTCTCACTGTGTGCCAGTGCCATGCCTGACGGCACCAAGGCCAGATGCTTGTCGTCGGTGTATTCGCGAACCTCGTCGTAAAGACGTTCGCGCAGTTCCATCAGATGGCCGCTGGTCGGGCCGACTTTCATCAGGCCGCCACCGACGCTGAGCAGGCGCTTGGCCTCTTCCCAGTCCAGCGGACTGAAAACACTGGCGAGAAACTGGCAACTGCCCGCCGCCAATGGCACGCGGGCCATGCTGGCGATCAACCAGGTCAGTTGCGGATTGCGTTTGCACGCGCGTTTGACCGCTTCGCGAGAGATGTCCAGCGCGTAGCCATCGGCATCCGGCAGGGCTTCGGCGATTTGCGCGGTGTAGTAACCCTCGCCACAACCGATATCGACCCAGCGCGCCGGTGCGTAACTCGCTGCCAGCTCGGCCAGACGCTTGGCCACCGGCGCGTAATGCCCGGCGTTCAAGAAGTCGCGGCGCGCCTCGACCATCGCCTGATTGTCGCCAGGGTCGCGGCTGTTTTTGTGCTGCACCGGCAACAGGTTCAAGTAACCCTGGCGCGCACGGTCGAAGCGATGCCCGGCGGGGCAAACCACGCCGTTGTCTACCGCGTTCAGCGGCTCACTGCAGATTGGGCATGCCAGCATCAGGCGAGCAACTTGATCAGGGTCTGGTAGTAGATCTCGGTCAGCACGTCGAGATCGGCGGCCAGTACGCGCTCGTTGACCTGGTGAATGGTTGCGTTGACCGGGCCCAGCTCAACGACTTGGGTGCCCATGGTCGCGATGAAACGGCCATCGGACGTGCCGCCGCTGGTGGACGCCTTGGTCTCGCGGCCGGTGATGTCCTTGATGCTCGACGACACCGCGTCGAGCAGCGCGCCCGGCTCGGTGAGGAACGGCAGGCCGGACAGCGCCCAGTCGATGTGCCAGTCCAGATCATGCTTGTCGAGGATGTCGGCCACGCGCTTTTGCAGGCCTTCAACGGTCGATTCGGTGGAGAAGCGGAAATTGAACACCGCCACCAGATCGCCCGGAATCACGTTGGTCGCGCCGGTGCCGGAGTTGACGTTGGAAATCTGGAAACTGGTCGGCGGGAAGAAGTCGTTGCCGTGGTCCCAATGCTCGGCGGCCAGTTCAGCCAGGGCCGGCGCCGCGAGGTGAATCGGGTTCTTCGCCAGATGCGGGTAGGCGACGTGGCCCTGAATGCCTTTGATGGTGAGTTTGGCGCCAAGCGAGCCGCGACGGCCGTTTTTCACCACGTCGCCCACCAGTGTGGTGCTCGACGGTTCGCCGACGATGCACCAGTCCAGACGCTCTTTGCGCGCCGCCAGACGCTCAATCACAGCCTTGGTGCCGTGGTGCGCCGGGCCTTCTTCGTCGCTGGTGATCAGAAACGCGACCTTGCCCTTGTGATTCGGGTAATCGGCAACGAAACGCTCAGCGGCCACGGTCATCGACGCCAGGCTGCCTTTCATGTCTGCCGCGCCACGGCCGCAGAGCATGCCGTGTTCATCGATCACCGCATTGAACGGATCGATCTGCCAGGCGGTCACCGGGCCGGTCGGCACCACGTCGGTGTGACCGGCGAAGCACAGCACCGGGCCGTCGTTGTTGCCGTGGATGGCCCAGAAGTTATCCACATCTTCGATGCGCATCGGCTCCAGCGTGAAACCGGCATCGCCCAGGCGCTGCATCATCTGCTTCTGGCAATCGGCGTCGACCGGCGTCACGGACGGACGGCGGATCAGGTCGATGGCGAGTTGGAGGGTCGGCGAAAGGTCGGCGTGGGCCGTCATGGAGAACTCCGAAGATCATGAATGTGGGCGCGGACTAAATGTGGGAGCGGGCTTGCTCGCGAATGCATTGTGCCAGTCAACATCAACTTTTAATGACACACCGCATTCGCGAGCAAGCCCGCTCCCACAGGGATACAGTCCGGTCAGTCAGACCGCGTATCACGCCAAGCCCCGCAAAATGGCGGTTATCTTAAAGCAAAACGGCGACCATTGGCCGCCGTTTAGTGCATCGATGAGTATTTAGACGACCGGTGCCGGCTCAGGCGTCGCGGCAGGTTTTGGCAGTGACGACAGGAACGCCATGATCAGCGCCGCCAGATACGGCAGCGACTGCACCAGTAGCATCGCCACCCAGAAGCGCATGTCGTTGCTCGGAATGCCTTGCACCAGGAAGATCCCCAGCGCCGCGCCCCACAACAGCAGCATGATGAACAATTCTTCCCGTGCTTCGGAAATCGCCACCCAGAAGCCGTGGTTGTCGGCGTTTTTCGGCGTGCGGAAGAACGGAATGCTGCTGGTGAAGAAGCCGTACAGCACCGCTTTGGCGATGGTGTGCGACAACGCCAGCCCGGCCAGTGCCGCACAGAACGCATCCTTGAGGTTCACGCCCACCGCGCGGCGATACAGGAAGATGATCTTGCCGACCTTGAACACGAACAGCGCCAGCGGCGGGATTGCGAAAATCAGCAGCGGCGGGTCGACCCGTTGCGGCACGATGATCATCGCCGCCGACCACAACAAAGCGCCGATGGTGAAGAAAATGTTCATCCCGTCCGCGACCCACGGCAACCAGCCCGCGAGGAAGTGGTAGCGCTGGCCGCGAGTCAGTTCGGTGTCCTGGCCGCGCAGCAGACTGCGGGTATGGCGCTTGATGATCTGGATGGCGCCATAGGCCCAGCGGAAACGCTGCTTCTTGAAGTCGATGAAGGTGTCCGGCATCAGACCTTTGCCGTAGCTGTCGTGGTAATACGCCGCCGACAGGCCTTTTTCGAACACACGCAGACCCAGTTCGGCGTCTTCACAGATGCACCAGTCGGCCCAGCCCAGTTCTTCCAGAACCGAGCGACGGGTCATGGTCATGGTGCCATGCTGGATGATCGCGTCACGGTCATTACGGGTGACCATGCCGATGTGGAAAAAACCTTTGTACTCGGCGTAGCAGAGTTTCTTGAAGGTGCTTTCGTTCTGGTCGCGATAATCCTGCGGCGACTGCACCACGGCGATTTTCGGATCGGCGAAGTGCGGCACCATGTGCTTGAGCCAGTCAGGGTGCACGCAGTAATCGGAGTCGATCACGGCGATCACTTCGGCGTCCTTGGCGGTGTGCGGGATCAGGTAGTTCAGCGCGCCGCCCTTGAAACCTGCCAACGGCGCTACATGGAAGAACTTGAAGCGCGGGCCGAGGGTTGCGCAGTAGTCGCGCACCGGTTCCCACACCGCCGGGTCCTTGGTGTTGTTGTCGATGATCAGGACTTCGAAGTCCGGATAGTCGAGGTTGGCCAAGGCGTTGAGGGTCTGTTTGACCATCTCCGGCGGCTCGTTGTAGCAGGGCACATGGATCGACACTTTAGGTCGGTAGTCCGAATCGCCGATCACCGGCAGGAATTCTCGTCGGCGCTTGTGAGTCCACACCGCTTCGGCCAGTTCATGTGCCTCGGTGAGCAACACGATGAACACCCCGAGCGCACCCAGCGCCAGGAGGAAACCCACCGTCAGGCTGAACCAGGTGCTGTATTGCTGGCTGTAGTCGTAACCGATCCACACCAGAACCGAACCGCAGAGGAACGCGATAAAGGTCAGGAAGGTACGGCCACGCTGGCGCAGGGCCGAGCCGTCGATCATCAGCAGCGTCAGCGAGAGCAGCGCCAGCACCACCGAACCGATGGCCAGCACGCGCCATTGCGGAATCGCCACCACTGGGCCTTCAAAGTTGAATTTTTGCTGACGCGCCGCGTTGAACACGCCCCAGTACGCGCCGACCGACCCCTCGTCACTGGCCTTCCACGGCTGATCAAAGGCTTCGATCACGAAGTAGTTGAAGCCCTGGCGGTTGAGTTTGTTGACCAGCGTGCGCAGGTAGATCGCCTGATCCGCCGGCGACGCGTCGGCGCCACCGCGCATGCGGCCGTTGCTCGGCCAGCCCACTTCGGACAGCAGCAGCGGTTTTTTCGGGAACATCTTTTTCAGGTCGCGGGCACGGTCGAAAACGAACTGTCCGGCCTTGTCGACGGGGATGAATTCCCAGTACGGCAGCACGTGCGCGGCGATCAGGTCAACGTGCTTGGCCAGTTCCGGGTGTTCTTCCCAAACGTGCCATTGCTCGGAGGTGGTCACCGGCACTTTCACGGCTGCGCGTACGCGATCAAGCAACACGCTCAGTTGCTCGGCAGTGATTTCCTTGCGGAAAATCGCCTCGTTACCGACCACCACCCGAACCACGCTGCGCGAAGTGTTGGCCAGTTCGATTGCGCGAGTGATCTCCCGCTCGTTACGTTCCTGATCGGGGCTTATCCATATCCCGAGGGTCACGCGTAAACCGAATTCTTCAGCCAGTTTCGGGATGTCTTGCAGGGAGCCGTCGACCGAGTAGATGCGGATGTTGTCCGTCAGCTTGCTCATGATCTCCAGGTCGCGGCGCATCTCCTCATCAGACGGATACTGATCCTTCTGTGGGTATTGTCCCTGCTGAAATGGCGAGTAAGAGAAACCGGCGATCTGCTCCGGCCAGTTCGGTGCAGAAACCGGGCGATTGATCAGCGCCCAGAAACCGGTGAACAGGGCGGCGATTGCCAGAACCACCACCAGGTTGAGTCCAAATTTACGCGATGACATAGCTGTTTCGGGTTCCAAAGGCTGTGGAACGGAGGATCGGTCGGCTGTACGCCAGAGGGGCGCGCATCCTACACCGGCAGTTCGCCAGTCGTACATCGGACAGGGAAATGACTGACATTGGGCAACCGGCGTTGACTTAAGTTCTTACACTTGTAGCTTGAAGCTTAAAACTTGTCGCTGCGTAGCCCTATAATGCGCGCCGGTTTTTGGGGTAATGGTCATGAGTACAGAAGATCCACGGTTTGCAGGCATCGCCCGTTTGTATGGCATCGAAGGCCTGGAGCGTCTGCGGGCCGCCCATGTGGCGATCGTCGGCGTCGGCGGCGTCGGTTCCTGGGCGGCGGAAGCCATGGCCCGTTGCGGCGTGGGTGAAATCTCGCTGTTCGACCTGGACGACGTCTGCGTCAGCAACGCCAACCGGCAGTTGCATGCGCTGGACAGCACCGTCGGCAAACCCAAAGTCGAGGTCATGGCCGAGCGCCTGCGCGGGATCAATCCCGACTGCACGGTGCACGCGGTGGCGGATTTCGTCACCCGTGACACGATGGCCGAATACATCACGCCAAACATCGACTGCGTGATCGACTGCATCGACGCGGTCAACGCCAAGGCTGCGTTGATCGCCTGGTGCAAACGCCGCAAGATCCAGATCATCACCACGGGCGGTGCGGGCGGGCAGATTGACCCGACGCTGATTCAGGTCTGCGACCTGAACCGCACGTTCAATGATCCGTTGGCCTCGAAAGTGCGCTCTACGTTGCGCCGCGATTACGGTTTTTCGCGCACCGTGACCCGTCACTACAGCGTGCCGTGCGTGTTCTCCACCGAACAACTGCGCTATCCGAAGCCTGACGGCAGCATTTGTTTGCAGAAGAGCTTTGTCGGCGACGGCGTCAAACTGGACTGTGCCGGTGGATTTGGCGCGGTGATGATGGTGACGGCGACGTTTGGCATGGTCGCGGCGACCAAGGCTGTGGACAAGCTTGTGGCGGGTGTTCGGCGCCCGGCTGACCGAGTCAAACCTCAGGTTTGATGCAGGGGCTGATGGCCCCTTCGCGAGCAAGCCCGCATTGGGATGCGTTCCCCTGTGGGGGCAAACTTGCTCGCGAAGGCGATCAAACAGCCAGCGCATTCATCCGCTTGAGCACGGCATTCAAGCCGTTACTGCGCGACGGTGAAAGCTGGCGCGAAAGCCCCAACTGGCTGAACCAGTCCGGCAAATCCACCTGCTGCAATTCATCAGCAGTCAACCCGTTGACCCGCACCAGCAGCAACGCCACCAACCCGCGAATCATCCGCGCATCGCTGCTGGCGCTGAATTGCCAGTAACCGTCCTGCAGTTTGCCCACCAGCCACACTTGGCTTTCACAACCATGCACCCGGTTGGCATCGTTTTTATCCGCATCGCCCAGCGGCGGCAGACGATCACCGAACTGCATCAGCAACCGCGCCCGCTGTTCCCAACCGGCAGCATTCTGAAAGGTTTGCAGCGCTTGCGCGGCGGCGATCGGCAGGCTCATCGCAACAATTCCAACGCCTGATCCAGCGCTTCAAAAAAGCGCTCCAGATCTTCGGAGTCGTTGTACAGCGCCAGCGATACGCGAATCGCCCCAGCGAGCTCGAAGCTTTTGAGCAGTGGCATGGCGCAGTGATGCCCGGCGCGCACGGCAATGCCTTGCTCGGTGAGCAAGTGCGCCAGATCGGCGTTGTGCACGCCTTCGACGACAAAACTGGCCAGCGCCAGTTGCGGCGAGCCCAGCACGCGAATGCCGTTGCGAGCGGCGAGGCCGCACAGCAGATAATCATGCAGCGCCGCTTCGTGAGCAGACACCGCGTCCTGATCCAGCCCAGCCAGATAATCGAGGGTCGCCCCGAGGCCGATCACACTGGCAATCGGCGGCGTGCCCGCCTCGAAACCCAGGGGCGCCGGGCGGAAGCGCGCGTCGTGATAATTGGCTTCCAGCACCATTTCGCCGCCGAACTGCCACGGCTTCAGGTGTTCAAGCGCCTTGTTGCGCCCGAACAACACGCCGAGGCCATCAGGGCCATACAGCTTGTGGCTGGAAAACACATAGAAGTCGCAACCGAGGGCCTGCACGTCCTGCCGACCATGTACCACGCCCTGGGCGCCATCGACCACGGTCAGGGCGTTTTGCGCCTTGGCCATGGCCAGCAACGCGGGCAGTGGTTGCCAGGCGCCGAGCACGTTGGACAACTGACTGACCGCCAGCAATCGGGTGCGCGGGGTGATCAAACGCACCGCCGCCGCGAGGTCGATCAAACCGTCGTCATCCAGCGGCAGGATCACCAGTTTCAGATCGCGACGTTGCGCCAGTTGCTGCCACGGCAGCAGGTTGGCGTGATGCTCCAGGGCGCTGATGACTATTTCATCGCCCGGATGGAAAAGATGTTCCAGGCCATACGCCAGGAGATTCAGCGCACTGGTGGCGCCGTGGGTGAAGATGATCTGCCCGCTGTCCCCGGCATTGAGCCACTGGGCAACCTTGAGGCGACTGTCTTCGAACGCTTGCGTGGCATGGGCGCCGGGCAAGTGCTGCGCACGGTGCACATTCGCTGCACCGTTGGCGTAGTAATGCGCCAATGCGTGGAGCAGGGCCTGGGGTTTTTGCGTGGTGGCGGCGTTGTCCAGGTAAGTCTGGTCTTGCCGTTGCAGTGCGGCGATGGCCGGGAAGTCGGCGCGCCACGGGGAGGGAATCATCATCTGTTCAGCCCTGTGAATTTGGGCGGGGTTTACGCCAGACCCTGCGGGAGCGGGCTTGCTCGCGAAAGCGTAGTGTCATTCAGCACTGCTGTTGAGTGACAGGACGCTTTCGCGAGCAAGCCCGCTCCCACAGGGGATCGGGTGGCTGCTTAGTTGTGAGCGTGCAGCGCTTCGTTCAGTTCGATGGCCGACTTGTGGGTTTTGCACTCCACGGCACCGGTTTGCGAGTTGCGACGGAACAGCAGGTCAGTCTGACCGGCCAGCTCGCGGGCCTTCACCACCTTGACCAGATTGTTGTGCTCGTCCAGCAGCGCCACCTTGGTGCCGGCGGTCACGTACAGGCCCGACTCGACGGTGTTGCGGTCGCCCAACGGAATACCGATACCGGCGTTGGCGCCGATCAGGCAGCCTTCACCCACCTTGATTACGATGTTGCCGCCGCCCGACAGGGTGCCCATGGTCGAGCAACCGCCACCCAGATCCGAACCCTTGCCGACGAAGACGCCAGCGGATACACGGCCTTCGATCATGCCCGGGCCTTCGGTGCCGGCATTGAAGTTGATGAAACCTTCATGCATGACGGTGGTGCCTTCGCCCACATAGGCGCCCAGACGCAGGCGCGAGGCATCAGCGATACGTACGCCGGCCGGAACGACGTAGTCGGTCATTTTCGGGAATTTGTCCACCGAGAACACTTCCAGCAACTCGCCACGCAGACGGGCTTCGAGTTGCATTTCGGCCAGTTCGCTCTGGTCGATCGCCCCCTGGCTGGTCCAGGCAACGTTTGGCAGCAGCGGGAAGATCCCGGCCAGGCTCACACCGTGCGGCTTGACCAAGCGGTGGGACAGCAGGTGCAGCTTGAGGTAAGCCTCTGGCGTCGACGTCAGTTGTGTATCTTCGGCCAGTACGGTGGCGACCAGCGGCTTGTGGCTCTCGGCCAGACGGGTCAGCAGTTTGCCTTGAACGGCGTCGATGCCTTTGACCGCTTCAGCCAGTTGCGCAGCCTGCGCGGTGGTGAAGGTGATGGCCTGGTTGCCTTGGGTGTAACCGAGGATCGGCGCAACAGCCGCGACCAGTTCTGCCGACGGGTTGAGCAGTGGCTGTGCGTAGAACACTTCCAGCCATGCGCCTTGACGGTTTTGTGTGCCGACGCCGAAGGCGATGCTGAACAGGGAGTTGGACATGTGAATACCTCTAGCAATAAGTGACGGGCTGCTTTACTTGAGTGCGGCCGCGTAGATATCTGGCTTGAAGCCAATCAGGGTTCGGTCACCGAGATCGAGCACCGGGCGCTTGATCATCGAGGGTTGAGCGAGCATCAGTTCGATGGCTTTCGATTGGTCGAGATCGGCTTTGCGTTCGTCGTCGAGTTTGCGAAAGGTCGTGCCTGCGCGGTTCAACACCGTTTGCCAGCCGTGCTCGTCACACCATTGGGTCAGGTGTTCACGGTCGATACCGGCGGTTTTGTAATCATGGAAGTCGTAGCTGACAGCGTGTTCATCGAGCCAGGTGCGCGCCTTTTTCATGGTGTCGCAGGCTTTGATGCCGAAAAGGTGCAACGTTTTACTTGAAACGGTCAAGGAATCGCCCCCTTTACAGGTGCTGGAAAAAAATGGTCCGGGATTATGCCATGCCCCTTCGGGTAAAGCGCAAAACCTGTGGGCGCGAGTTGGCGAGACTGCGACGTAGGTGCAACGGTCACGCGCATCCTAAGCGGCTAATATGGCAGTTCAACGCTGTCGATCTCCTGAGATTTGTGCTTTATGCAAACTGCCTACACCGTCCTGATCCTGCTGATGCTGGTCAGCGTCTCGCGTTTGCTCGGACGGGTCATCCCGTTGCCATTGCCTCTGGTGCAAATCGCCGCCGGTGCCTTGCTGGCCTGGCCGACGCTGGGTCTGCATGTGGCGCTCGACCCGGAGCTGTTCCTGTTTCTGTTCCTGCCGCCGCTGCTGTTTTCCGACGGCTGGCGCATGCCCAAACGCGAGCTCTGGCATCTGCGGGGGCCCATCCTGACGCTGGCGGTGGGGTTGGTGCTGTTCACCGTGGTCGGCGCCGGGTACTTCATTCATTGGTTGCTGCCGACGATTGCGTTGCCCGTGGCTTTTGCTCTGGCAGCCGTGTTGTCGCCAACCGACGCCGTGGCCGTCTCGGCTATTTCGCAGAACCGCCTGCCGACGCCGCTGATGCACATGCTTCAAGGCGAGGCACTGATGAATGATGCGTCGGGCCTGGTGACGTTCAAGTTCGCCTTGGCGGCAGCCGTCACCGGAGTGTTCTCGCTTGCCAATGCGAGCCTGGACTTTGTCGTGGTGGCAATCGGCGGGCTGGCCGTTGGCGTGGCATTGAGCTGGTTGGTCGGGCGCGGGCGCGCCTGGATGATCGCCCGTGGCTGGGATGATCCGGCCACCCATGTGGTGTTCATGTTGTTGCTGCCGTTCGCCGCGTACGTTTTGGCTGAGCGCCTGGGTGTGTCGGGCATTCTTTCGGCGGTGGCGGCGGGGATGATGCAGAGCTGGCTCGACCTGCTGCCGCGCCAGACCAGCACCCGACTGCTCAATCGCAGCGTCTGGTCGCTGCTGGAGTTTGCCTTCAACGGCCTGATCTTTCTGCTATTGGGCTTGCAGTTGCCGGACATTATCAAGGCGGTGGTCAGCCATGAGCCGACGCTGTGGCCAACGTTGTTTTATCGCTGCCTCGATGTGGTGGCGATTTTCCTGGCGTTGGTGCTGCTGCGGTTTATCTGGGTGCAAAGCATCTGGCGGTTGTCCGTGCTGCTGCGGCGTTTGCGTGGCAAAGGTGAGCTGACACAAGTGCCCACCGCCCGTTCCTGCTGGTTGTTGACCGTCGGCGGTGTGCGAGGGGCGGTGACACTGGCGGGCGTGATGTCGGTACCGATGTTGATAGGGGCGCACGCATTTCCTGAGCGTGATCTGCTGATCTTCATCGCTGCCGGCGTGATCCTGCTGTCGTTGATATCGGCCTGCATTGTGCTGCCGCTGTTGCTGCATGGAATCCAGAAGAGTCCAGACGACAAACGCCGTCAGGAAGTCCGCGATGCCTGGCGCCAAACCGCTGAAGCGGCCATTCATGCGCTTGAAACCGAAGAGTTCCCCCCGCAGGACGCTGCACAAGCGGCGTTGGCGGCAG
The DNA here is from genome assembly GCF_044743485.1 of Pseudomonas sp. NPDC087614. Lineage (NCBI taxonomy): Bacteria > Pseudomonadati > Pseudomonadota > Gammaproteobacteria > Pseudomonadales > Pseudomonadaceae > Pseudomonas > Pseudomonas sp. NPDC087614. The sequence goes on from NZ_JBIUWN010000035.1 coordinate 50,180, forward strand.
AGCTCAAGGCCCGGATCATGTCCGAATATCGCCATCAACTGGACGTGTTCAATGATTCCGCCGAAGCGCAGGCGCTGGCGTTCCAGATGGATCTGCTGGAACGTCATTTGCGTGTGAAGGCACTGCGGGCGCAGCGCCTTGAGCTCTATAGCCTGAGTCGCCATCACCGGATCGGCGATGACGTGCTCAGGGAAGTGCTGGCTGACCTGGACTTGAGCGAGGCGAATCTGGGAAAGATCAAATAGGCAGTTGGCGATAGTTGATGGGGGGGTAGGTCTGACTTGCAAACAACTTGTCGCCTTCGCTGAGTGTTGTATTTATTTTTGTCTGCCAATTCGACAAGGTCATGAAGTCTGGTATGTGGTAGTGCATGACGGAGTCTTTATCGTACTTGCCAAAAGACAGTGTTTGGGTCGGGTCAACATCAAAGAGATTAAGGTTGACTCGTGCTTTGGTCCAGCCGAAGTTGGTTTTGAAGAAGTTATAAACTACCGGTTTGTTCCACGGAATATTGGCCTGGGGGTGCAGGTGCGCATGATGAAAGCCCAAAGCATGACCAAACTCATGAAGCAGTGTGCGCTCAAAATCAAAGTGGTCCGGTTCTACTCCGATGCACAGGGTCGGAAGGTCAGCGTGGATGTTGAGTGCTTCTGTCCCCATGGTCGAGTAGCTATCCTTGCCGCCCACAGCGATGCGAATTTCCCCCTTGTCATCCGCCACGATTTCAAAGGCCAGACTGACGTAAGGCTCCCATTGGCGAATGATCCTTTCGATTCGGTCTCTCAGGTCAACAGGAACATCGTGGGCGAAAGAGATTTTAAGGGTGCTGGCGTTTTCCCAGAAATAGTTGGCATAAGCAACTGAGCGCTTGTGACGTCCTTGAGACAACGGTTGTACCCGGTCTTCGGTATGTTCTTCATTGATCGAGTCAGTGCAGTTGTTTTTATTCTGCAGCTTCAGTTCTACATAGTGGAATATTTGCATGATTAACATCCGTGTTGGTTGTGAATGTCTGTCCTGATCCATTGGACAAACCTGTTTAAGCGGATGCGAAGATAATCTGGTTGGGCGTTCTTTGGGGGCAGATGTTGTAACTTTATGCTGGATCCACGTTCCGCTATTGCATTTTTTTTCAGGGTTTGGAGTATTGGCGCACAGGGATAACTCAGGGCGGCCGGACAGGAGACTGTTGATGGGGTGAATGTGTAACTTTTAATCAGGCCGTTGCGCCAGGTTGCCTGGCGCAAGACTTCGGAAGTTACTGCTTGCGAGTAATAAAAGCGCGAATCCGCTCAGCCGCTTCAACGCATTCTGCCAAGGGGGCTACCAGCGCCATGCGCACGCGGCCAGCCCCAGGGTTGACGCCATCCACTTCCCGGGAGAGATAGGAGCCCGGCACCACAGTCACATGTTCTTCGGCAAACAGGTCACGGCAAAACGCCGCGTCATCACCTTGCACATTCGGCCACAGATAGAAGCTGCCATCCGGGCGCTGCACATCCAGCACCGGGCTGAGGATCTCCAATACGGCATCGAATTTCTCGCGGTACAGCGCACGGTTGGCACGTACATGCACTTCGTCATTCCACGCGGCAACGCTGGCCAGTTGGGTTTGTACCGGCATCGCACAACCGTGGTAGGTGCGATACAGCAGGAAGCCTTTGAGAATGTCGGCATCGCCGGCGACGAAACCGGAGCGCAGCCCCGGCAGGTTGGAGCGCTTGGACAGGCTGTGGAAGACCACGCAGCGTTTGAAGTCCTTGCGGCCCAGTTCTACGCAAGCAGTGAGCAAGCCCGGCGGGGGCGTCTGTTCGTCGAAGTACAACTCGCTGTAGCACTCATCGGCGGCGATCACGAAATCGTATTCGTCGGCCAGGGCGATGAGTTTTTTCAGGGTCTCGACCGGGATCAGCGCACCCGTCGGGTTACCCGGCGAGCACAGGAACAGGATCTGGCAGCGCCTCCAGATGTCCGGCGAGACGGCATCGAAGTCGGGGTTGAAACCGTTCTCGTCCAGGCACGGCAGGTAATGCGGCTTGGCACCGGCGAGGAAGGCGGCGCCTTCGTAGATCTGATAGAACGGGTTCGGGCTGACCACCAGTGCGTCGTCACCCCGGTTGACCACGGTTTGGGTGAAGGCAAACAGCGCCTCACGGGTTCCGTTGACCGGCAGCACGTTGCGCGCCGGGTCGATCCAGCCGGTGGGCACGCCGAAGCGGCGCTCGCACCAGCCGGCAATGGCTTCGCGCAGCGCCGCAATGCCGAGCGTGGTCGGGTACACCGCCATCTGATCCAGATTATTGGCCAACGCCTCGGCGACGAAGCTTGGCGAGCGATGCTTCGGTTCACCGATGGACAGCGCGATCGGGCGCTTGTCCGGATTCGGCGTGACGGTGCCGAGCAGGGCGCGCAGCTTTTCGAAAGGGTAGGGCTGGAGCTGGTTCAGAGCGTTGTTCATTCGTGCAGGGTCTCAATGCAAAGCAGATTAATCCGGGCGCGCAGTCAGATGCTGATGCGCGACAGTTTGATATCGGGTTCCTGATTGACGCTCAGATGTTCGATGATCGCATCCTGCAAACGGCTGCACAGCAGCGGATCGGATAACGGCTGATTGTGCGCGTCGGTGATGAAGAACACGTCTTCCACCCGTTCGCCCAGCGTGGCGATCTTGGCGTTCTGCAGTGACAGGTCGAACTCGAGGAATATCCCGCCAACGCGCGCCAGCAGTCCTGGCCGGTCGGGCGCGGTGAGCTCCAGCACTGTCACCGGTCGCTGGGCGTCGTTGTGGATCGTCACCTGCGGCGCAAAGGCAAAGTGCTTGAGCTGGCGTGGTACCCGGCGCTGGATGATCGTCGGGTAGTCGTCCGGGTTGCGCAAGGCTTCGGTCAGGCCTTCGCGGATCTGCTTGACCCGGGCCGGGTTGTCGCCGATCGAGTCGCCATCGGTGTCGAGCACGATGTAGGTGTCGAGGGTGAACTGGCTGCTCGAGGTGATGACCCGGGCATCATGAATGTTCAGGTTGAGCTGGTCCATCGCCGCCACGGTCACGGCAAAGAAATCGTGCTGATCGGGTGCATAGATGAAGATCTGCGTACCGCCCTCGAACTCGCGTTGGGTGGTTTCCTTGATCAGCACCAGTGGGCCACCATCGGTGGGCTGCTGGAGAATTGCATCGCTGTGCCAGGCCACATCGCCTGCTGTGTGACGCAGGAAGTAGTCATCGCCCAACTGCGCCCACAATTGCTCGACATCGTCCGGATCGGTGCCGCCGCGCACCAGGATGTCCAGGGCCGCGCTCTGGGTCTGGCGGATCTGCTCTTCGCGATCCACCGGGTTCTCGAGGCCTCGGCGCAGGGCGCGTTTGGTCTCGGTGTAGAGTTGGCGCAGCAGGCTCGCGCGCCATGAATTCCAGAGTGTCGGATTGGTCGCGTTGATATCGGCGACCGTCAGCACATACAGGTAGTCGAGGCGGGTTTCGTCGCCGACGGCCTGAGCGAAGTCGTGGATCACTTGCGGGTCGGACAAGTCTTTACGTTGGGCCGTGGTCGACATCACCAGGTGGTTCTGCACCAGCCAGACGATCAGACGGCTGTCCCATACGGGTAACTGATGACGCTGGCAGAACGCCTCGGCATCGACCGCACCGATTTCCGAGTGATCGCCATGCCGGCCCTTGCCGATGTCGTGGTACAGGCCGGCGAGGTAGATCAGCTCCGGTTTGGGCAGCTTGCCCATGAGCTTGCTGGCCAGCGGGAATTTTTCCGATACCTGGGTGTACTGCAACTTACGCAGGTGTTTGATCAGGTTCAGGGTGTGTGCGTCGACCGTATAGATGTGGAACAGGTCGTGCTGCATCTGCCCGACGATAAAGCCGAACTCCGGCAGGTAGCGCCCGAGAATGCCGTAACGGTTCATCCGCCGCAGGTTTCGGTGGATGCCGACCTTGCACTTGAACAGCTCGATGAACAGGCTGGTATTGCGGATATCGTTGCGGAAGTTGTCGTCGATCAGGTGACGGTACTCGCGCAGCAAGCGAATGGTGTCGGCACGCACGCCTTTGATTTCAGGCTGCTGAGCCATCAACACGAAAATTTCGAGCATGGCGAACGGCGTGCGGCGGAATACATTGTCACTGCGCGCCTCGATATAGCCGTCGTGCAGTTGGAAGCGCGAGTTGATCGGTTGCGGCGGTGCTTCGTCCTCCGGTGCGAGAATGACCTCTTCGAAGTGCTGGATGATCAAGTCGCTGAGCTGGGCGATGCTCATCACTACGCGAAAGTACTGTTGCATGAAGTTTTCGACGGCCTGCTTGGCGTCGTCACCTTCAAAACCCAGTAACCCGGCAATGGTGCGTTGATAATCGAACAGCAGACGGTCTTCAGAGCGTCCGGCCAGCATGTGCAGGGCGTAACGCACCTTCCACAAAAACTCCTGCGAAGAGGCGAGCAAGGCGTTTTCGCTCTCGACCAGGAAGCCTTCGCCGGCCAGCGCGCGCAGGTTGAGAGTGCCGTATTGACGACGGGCAACCCAAAGAATCGTCTGAATGTCCCGCAGTCCGCCGGGCGAGCCTTTGACGTTGGGTTCCAGGTTGTATTCGGTGTCGTTGTACTTGTGGTGGCGAGTCTTCTGTTCGGCGCGCTTGGCCAGAAAGAACTCTTTGGCTGGCCACATGTGCGCGGTACTGGTGACGTCCAGCATGCGCTGGCGCAAACGCTCGGGGCCGCAAATGGTGCGGCTTTCCATCAGGTTGGTGACCACTGTCAGGTCGGCGCGGGCTTCTTCGGCGCATTCATCGACCGAGCGAACGCTCTGACCGACTTCGAGGCCGATGTCCCACAGCAAAGTCAGAAAACGCTCGATGGAATCGCGGAAAACTTCGTGATCGGCGCTGTCCAGCAGGATCAGCAGATCGATGTCCGAGTAAGGGTGCAACTCCCCTCGACCGTAGCCGCCGACCGCGACCAGCGCGATATCGGCGTCTTCACTCCAGTTGAACTGCTCCCAGGCCTTTTGCAGGATGTTGTCGACGAACCAGGCGCGGTCTTCGATCAGCCGGCGGATGTCACGGCCGCAGCGAAAACGTGTGTCGAGCACCTCGCGGGCCTGGCGGATAGCCTTCTTGAACGCCGCTATGGGGCTCGCTTTCAGGGCCAGTTCAGCCTGGAACTGGCCGCGGTCGAAGAGTTCGGGATCCACCTGCGGCATCGATTGGCTTTCCTTCTGTAAAAGGCTGAGAGCGTGCTGGGGATCAGGCCGAAATGCGCGCGATGGTGTCGTCGGCGCGCAGAGTGAAGATCTCGTAGCCAGTGTCGGTTACCAGCAGGGTATGTTCCCACTGTGCCGAGAGCTTGCGGTCCTTGGTGATCGCCGTCCAGCCGTCGCCCAATACTTTGGTGTCGGCCTTGCCCTGATTGATCATCGGCTCGATGGTGAAGGTCATGCCGGCCTTCAGTTCCATGCCGGTGCCGGCGCGGCCGTAGTGGAGGATCTGTGGCTCTTCGTGGAACACCTTGCCGATGCCGTGACCACAGAATTCGCGAACCACCGAGAAACCGTTTTTTTCCGCATGCTTCTGGATGACTTCACCGATGTCACCCAGGCGGCAGCCAGGTTTGACGATCTCGATGGCCTTGTACATGCATTCCTGGGTGATCTGCGAAAGGCGCTCGGCCCAGACCGGTACTTCGCCGACGTGGAACATGCGGCTGGTGTCGCCGTGATAGCCGTCCTTGATCACGGTCACGTCGATGTTCAGGGTGTCGCCGTTTTTCAGCGGTTTGTCGTTCGGGATGCCGTGGCAGACCACATGGTTGATCGAGGTGCAGATCGACTTCGGATAGCCCTTGTAGTTGAGCGGGGCAGGGATGGCCTGCTGCACATTGACGATGTAGTCGTGGCAGATCTGGTTCAATTGATCAGTGGTAATGCCCGGTTTTACATGCTCGGCAATCATTTCCAGCACATCGGCGGCCAGTTTGCCGGCGACACGCATACCAGCGATGTCCTCGGGGGTTTTGAGGTTGACGGTCATACAGGCTCTCTCTGCGCTCGGCGGCGCTTGCTGATACGGGTAGGGTGGCAACTGTTGGTTTTGCGACCCCGAAAAACGCGATTCTAACAGACCAAAGGAGCAATTCCGCGCCGGTGTGCATCGCTTCTCTCTATACAATGGCGGGTGCCGGGCCGATTCCAAGGGGGCTGCGCCCATGTCCTTGGTGTGATTACAGATTTCGGGTTCCGTTTCTGCACACCCTGTGGTATAAAATGCGCCGCTTTCCGGGGATGCCCCGAAAAGCTTAAATCCACACACGTGTCGACACGATGACCTGGGTGCTTTTGGCTTTATGCCACTGGTTGGTCATTGGGATACGTGGAGGCCAAACCCGACTTATTAAGGAACTATCATGTCCCAAGTCAACATGCGCGATATGCTGAAGGCCGGTGTGCACTTCGGTCACCAAACCCGTTACTGGAATCCGAAAATGGGTAAGTACATTTTCGGCGCGCGTAACAAGATTCACATTATGAACCTTGAAAAAACCCTGCCTATGTTCAACGATGCTCTGACTTTC